>JBDTJP010000074.1:0-21205 GCA_039935755.1 Saccharimonadales bacterium (SeqCode) | reverse complement strand
ACTTGCTTGAACAAGTCTTGGCATTTTGAGACAATCTTAGGCTCATCGGCACTAGCCGCAAGACCGACTATGATTGGCCTAAGCAGGCGGTCAAAGTGGCTATCGGACTCTTTGTGGTCCCAGCCCAGTCGCTCGAGCTGTGGTGCAACTAGTTTACGTATATATGGTTTCATATCGTCTCGGAGCTCCTCGTCGTCCATCACGGCGCGTAGGCTGCCGATTGAACTAGCTATCGTCCCCCATACGGGATAGCTATCTTCGTTACTAAAATTAGCTAAGAAGTGTAGAGCTTCGCCAGTATCAGTGTGACCAGCTTTTGCCGTCTCAAACAAGTCAGTTAAAACGCCAAGCCTATCAAGCGGTGACAGCTTACCTCTCTTTATTAGCTCACCTAACCGCTCAATGTGGGAGGCGTTGTATGCCGTGCGATAGAACCCACTCTGTCCTCGGTTTAGTTTAAGTTGGTTGCTATCGGCTACGGTTTGATTTATAGATGCAGTTTCGAGCGTATCGGGCAGAGATTCACCAGCTAAAAGTGGTATTGGCCACAAGGTTCTTTTAGACTTTTCGTGCAGTGGATTGGCGTAGAACCGGTGCTGCTCTAGATTTACACTGTCGGGCTCAACGTTAGCTTGTAGTAGTGGAAACCCGGGCTGCGATGTCCAAGCGTGCATAAACTTTTTGACGGGCTTATCTGAAACTACCTCTAAACTTGCCCATAGATCTACGGTGTCGGTATTGCCATAGGAGTGTGCCTTTAGGTAATGGCGCAGCCCAGCCTGAAAGTCCTTTCTACCCAGATACTCATGTAGCATGTGGATCACGCTAGCACCTTTGCTGTAGCTGATAGCGTCAAAGATAGTCCGGATTTCATCTGGGTGATGTATGGCTACCTCGATTGGGTGCGTGTGCTCTAAAGCGTCTAGCTTAAGCGCTTGTTGCTGTTCGTCTATAGCAAATTGCGACCACATGTCCCACTCTGGGAACAAGTGATCAATCGCTAGGTATTCTATCCAGCTCGCAAATCCTTCGTTGAGCCATAAATCTGTCCACCATCGCATTGTTACGAGATTGCCAAACCACTGGTGGGCAAGCTCGTGGGCTACCACCATGGCAACATATTGTTTAGTGCCCAGAGTTGTATTTTTTGGGTCTACCAACAAGCATTGCTCTCGGAAGGTTATGCATCCCCAATTCTCCATTGCTCCAGACGCAAAATCAGGCAGAGCAATTAGGTCACATTTGTCTAACGGATAGTCGATTTCAAAGTAATCATTATAGAACTCTAGGCATTTAACGGCTACTTCGAGCCCGAAATCAGTGAAGCCGACATTATCCGGTGTCGCATAGGCACGAACCAATACGCCATCCTTGGTCTTAGCTTCTTTAAAGCCGAGCTCTCCGGTTACGAACGCCAACAAATAGGTCGACATGTGAGGCGTTGGCTCGAACTTAGTTAAGGTTTGGCCGATTGAATCTTTACTTTTGGCTGGCTCTGATGATTGTACCGGAGTATTCGACAAGACCGTGTGTTCGGTTGGGTGAGCGATAGACAATTCAAAGATTGCCTTAGCTTCTGGCTCATCAATACAAGGGAATACTTCGCGTGCATGATGGGATTCGAACTGAGTGGCTATAAGTTTTTTCTGTTGACCGTCCTGTTCAAAGAAGCAGGGGTAAACTCCGTTCATTTGCCGAGTAATTTCACCTTTAAACTTAAGACAGATCGTATATTCACCGGGGTAAACCATATCTTTGGTGTGTAAGCGAACTTCGTCATAAGTTGAATGGTGGTTTATTCGGTCCACCGTGATACCGGCGTCATCTTTTTTGCCGTGCTTTGTGACACGTGCTTCGGTTATAGTTAATCGGTTCTGGTGAAAGGTTAATCTTTGGCTCGGTCGCCCGGTTTTTTTGCCAATAATGGTGACGCTACCACTGAATGACATCTTGTCTGGGTTAAGAGATATGTCTAATAAATACTTTTGCGGCTTAAAGTCGCTATACAAACGTTTTACGGATTTACTCATATACTCTAGTATATCAGTTCTGCCACGGCCGATAAACGCGCAAAGATTTATTGACAGACATAGCAACTCGGTAGTATAGTGGTGCTTGTACTAGGTCGGCCAGCAGGTCGACTTTTTTCGTAAGAAACACCTAAATTTGATAAGAAAAGGACAAATTATGGATCTAGATATTAAACAATTAGCTATGGCTGTTGGAACTATAGCCGAGGAGAAGAACCTACCAGAAGATGTTGTGCAAGAGATTGTAGAGCAAGCCTTAGCAGCTGCTTACAGGCGTGATTATGGTGATCGTGAGCAAGAAGTGCGCGTCACTATGAATCTTAACACTGGTGATGTTGACGCATATATTAGTAAAGAGATTGTCGACAAAGTTGAAGACGAGAGATTTGAGATTAGCCTTAATGATGCCCAAGTCATGAAAAAGAATGTAAAGATAGGCGAAACTATTGAGATCTTTGAGAAGGTTGAATCATTTGGGCGCGTTGCCGCACAAACAGCCAAGCAGGTTATTTTGCAGCGTCTACGTGAAGCTGAGCGTGAAATAGTCATGGAAGAATACGAAGATAAGATTGGCACAGTCGTTAATGGAATCGTCGGTCGTGTCGAAGGTAACATTATACGTGTTGACCTTGGTAAGGCTCAAGGAATTATGCCCAGGAGCGAACAAATACAAGGCGAACGCTACTATCCAGGCCAACGGGTCAAAGTCTTTCTTAAAGATGTTGAGCGTGGCTTCCGTGGCCCTCAGCTCGTCGTTAGCCGTGGCAACACTCAGTTTATAGAATGGCTATTTAGAGCTGAAGTACCTGAGATGGAAAACGGTGCAGTAGATATAAAGGCTATTGCCCGCGAAGCCGGTGTCCGTAGCAAAATCGCAGTTGCTAGTAATGTTCCAGGTGTTGACCCAGTTGGCACATTCGTTGGTGGCCATGGTACACGTGTTAACGCTGTTATGAGCGAAGTTGGCGAGCAAGAGAAGATCGACATTGTTGTCTTTAGCGACGAAACCATCCCCTACATAATTAACGCTTTGAGCCCTACTAAGGTGACTCGTGTTGAACTAGACGAAACCACCAAACGAGCACGCGTAATTGTCCCAGAAGACCAGCTAAGTATTGCTATCGGCAGAAACGGTCAGAATGTGCGTTTGGCTAGTAAGCTGACTGGCTACGAGCTAGATATAAGCTCCGAGCAGCCTGTTACCGAGGAAGTAGCAGAAGTTAAAGAATCTAATCCTAATGAATCCGTCAAAACCGTTGTTCCTAAGCTTAAAAAGAAAGAACAACTAGAGAGCGCATTGCTTGAAGCAATTGAAGAGCACGGCGAATAGCCGCGATTTAGGAGAAGATATTCATGTCGGAACATCTATCACTTGCCAGAACTAAATTAGCGGCTGGGCTATTAGCAGCGAGCTTAGCAATCAGTGGTTGCGCAGCTGGGCGGAAAACAGATTCGTCACCAGCTACGAGCGCAACTGTAACGTCACCATCTAAGACCGCAAAAGGTCAATTGGATGATAAGTATTTTGACCTACAGGCCACAGGAGTTCGTAAATACCGGGACGAAGTCAAAACCAAACATCTTGCCAGTATTGTTTTTGGTATGTGCCAAGCTTGGAGTGCAAGTATAGATAATAGGATTACAGTTACACTCAACCCAGGACTAGGTAGTGAGGAAGAAGGAAATTATAAGAACATATTTACCGTATTTTCAGCTACCGACAACTCAACCAGCCCACCTAGAGTCATAATGATGAATGGTCCCGGTACATTATATGAAGACGATCAGCCTAAAATCGACGGGATGGGACCAGCTGGTGTGGTAACGCTCGTTTACAAAGACGGGCAGCCACAAGACCCTGGCCTTAAAAGGAAGATATCCGACGAGCCGGCTAAATTGTCAAATGGAGACTGGGCGTACACTGATTTGTCTAGTGGAAGACCCGTCGTCGAAACTCGAATAGTAGATGGGCCACTAAATGAACAACGGGTTGGCGAGGTCTGTGACAATATGAGAGGTGCGAAACTGGCACCGAAAATCTTGCCTGAGAATTAGCGTAGGAATCTGAAATTAGCACTCTTGACCATCGAGTGCCAACTCTGCTATTATGTTAGCAACGAATGGTATAATTAATTCGTTAAAGGAGTGGTAATTATGATGCCAAGTTCACCCGATTTCCAAGAGTTCCTGAATCACTTAACTGATAATGCATTGGCGAGCCTAAAGCATGCAGATGCAATTGCTAGAAGTTTTGGCAGTGCTTATGTGGGCACCGAGCATCTGCTGCTTGGCGTACTTGCTCAAGACAGCAGCATGGGTTCTAAAATATTGGTGGACGCTGGCGTTACGCTTGACCGTGCTCGGCTGGTACTTAACCTCACTCCTAAAACACTTGTTATTAATTTGGGTGCCAAAGGTCTCAGTGAGACCGCAAAGCTAACTCTTAAAATGGCTCAAGATGTTGCGTCTGAATTCAGCCAAGAATATACCGGTACGGAGCATATTTTATATAGTATATTGAGTCAAAAAAATGCGCGGGCAACTAAACTCCTTAGTGATATGAACATAAACGTAGATGGGCTTAATAATGAGCTAGAACAGTTTTTGAATAGGCAAAACTACGAAGATGATCACGGATCAGCAACCGAGAACCGTAGACGTACTAAAAAGCAGCGTAAGACTGCATTAGATTTCTTTGGAACAGACCTGACAGAGCAAGCGCGCCAGGGCAAGCTTGACCCTGTAGTCGGTCGCGAAAACCAGATAAAACGAGTTGTAACAATTCTAAATCGGCGAACTAAAAATAACCCGGTATTAATTGGCGAACCAGGTGTCGGCAAGACAGCGATTATTGAGGGCTTGGCCCAAAGAATCATCAGCGAAGATGTACCAGATAGCCTGCTGGACAAACGTATAATATTACTTGATTTAGCAGGTATGATAGCTGGTACTAAATATCGTGGCGAGTTCGAGGAACGACTCAAAAAAGTCATGTCCGAACTAGAAAATGACAAAAAAACGTTAGTATTTATAGACGAGCTGCATTTAATAGTTGGTGCTGGTGCCGCCGAGGGTGCCATGGATGCTGGCAACATACTTAAGCCAGCCTTGGCCCGCGGTAAAATACAGGTAATTGGTGCAACTACGACAGTAGAATATACAAAACATATCGAAAAGGACGCTGCGCTAGAACGTCGTTTCCAGCCCGTACAAGTACCCGAAACTACCATACCCGAAACCATAGCAATCCTTAAAGGACTACGTAAACACTACGAAGAGTTCCACGGAGTTAAAATGAGTGACGAGGTGCTGGACGATACTGTTAATTTAGCTAAACGTTATATGAATGACAGATTTATGCCAGATAAAGCTATAGATTTACTCGACGAAACTGGCGCATACTTGCGAGTCGACAAGGGTAAAACACCTCCTGAGGTTCGTAAGCTACAAAAGGAACTCAAACTGGTCAATACCCGTATAGAGGACGCTGTTGATAACGAAGACTACGAGAAAGCCGCTAAACACAAACAACGGGCTAGCCAGATTAATAAAGAATTAAAAGATTTAGAAGCAAGCGGTAAGGCCGTTAAGCGTATAACTATGACTAGTGATGATGTCGCAGAGGTGGTTGCCCGTATTACAGGCGTACCGGTTAAAAAGGTTATTCGCACAGAAGCTAAATATTTACTTAACCTCGAGAAGAACTTAAGTAAATTCGTAGTTGGGCAGCAGGAGGCTGTAACGGCAGTCTCTAAAGCTGTTCGACGCAATCGTTCGGGAGTATCAGCACCTGGTCGACCAATCGGCTCGTTCGTATTCTTGGGCCCTACAGGCGTAGGTAAGACCGAGCTAGCCCGTGTGCTTGCTCGTGAATTCTTCGGCTCAGAAGACGCACTAATCAAGATAGATATGAGCGAGTTTGGAGAACACCACAACGTCTCGCGACTTGTTGGCGCCCCAGCTGGTTACATCGGCTACGAAGAAGGCGGACAATTGACTGACAAAGTCCGCCGACAGCCGTACAGCCTAGTTCTATTTGATGAAATCGAGAAGGCTCACCCAGAAGTATTCAACATATTGTTACAGATTTTAGAAGACGGCACGCTAACAGACGCTAAAGGTCGCAAAATCGATTTTAGCAACACAATTGTGATTATGACCAGCAACATTGGAGCTGACCGATTGCAAAAAGAAGTCAGTCTTGGATTTAGAGCCGAAACACGTGCCGATGTCGACGATTTGGATGCCTTGCATCAAGCGAACAAAGATAAAGTACGTGACGCTCTCAAGAAACTCATGCGACCTGAACTTCTAAACCGAATCGATAAGACCGTTGTGTTTAGGGCTCTTACTAAAAAAGACATACTGAGCATACTAGACTTGCAGCTTAGTGAGTTACGGCAACGTCTTGTAAAACATGGCCTAGGCTTGCAGCTGACGGCTAGTGCTAAAGACTATTTGCTGGAGCATGGTTATGACGCTAAGAATGGTGTCAGGCCGATGCGTAGACTTTTGCAAGAAACACTCGAAGATCACGTAGCGCTTGAACTACTAGAAGATAAGTTCAACAAGGGCGATATCATCAAAGTGTCGGCTAAGGCCAACAACTTAAACTACAGTGTGAGCCCAGAGTAAATATCGTGATACACTAGCCATGGCTATGAAACGCTTACGCTCCCGTGCATTACCATTACTAGTAACTATAATTGTTGCTGTGTTTGCTGGAGGCCTATGGGTTGAACATTGGCAGGTCTACGATTATTTTCGGCTTAGAAATTACAATCCCTCTTCTAGGGTCGTGCAGCTGGCTGACGACACTACTTTAAATAACTCAACACGGCGTTTGTTCTATGTAAATCACCCAGAACTTGACGATAAATCCACGTTTACCGAACACTGTTTACAGTCGGAAAAGACGATAGTGTTAGGTTGTTTTGTCCCCGGGCAAGGCATATATATTTATAATGTAACTGATTCGCGTTTGCAGGGAATAGTTCAGGTTACAGCTGCACACGAAACGCTACATGCAGCCTACCAAAGGCTTAGCGGCAGGGAAAAGCAGCGGGTAGACGACTTAATCAACCAAGCTTATAAGCAAGTTGATGATCAGCGTATACGGGCAACTGTAGAAGACTATCGAAAAAACGGTGCTGATGTCACGAATGAACTTCACTCCATACTTGGCACTGAGGTGCGTAATTTGCCGCCAGAACTGGAGCAGTACTACAAACGATATTTTACGGATCGTGGGAAGATTGTGTCTTATTCTGAGCACTATGAAGCGGTTTTTAGTGCAAGAAAGGTCAAGATAGCCAAAGCCGATAAAAGACTTACTGAGCTAAAGAGCCAAATCGATACTACTAACGTTGATTTGGATGCTCAAAGCGCGCAACTAAAAGCTACTAAGAGCCAGCTAGAAGCGTTGGCACAGTCGAAGCAATATCAGACGTATAACGCCGCCGTACCAGATTATAATGCCAGCGTGCGTAGTTTTAATTCAACAGTAAAATCTGTTCAAGATATGATTGATGAATACAATGCTTTAGTTAAGGAGCGCAACGATGCGGTAGTTGAAGAAGGCCAGCTCATTAAAGCGATTGATAGTCGTCCATCGACAGTACCGACCGAATAATCTGCTACACTTAAGTATATATGGCCAAGAAACAATCAGTAGATTATGTATGCAGTAATTGCGGAGCAGTAAGCCCAACATATAGCGGTCGGTGTTATAGCTGTGGCGAATGGAACACGTTACAGGAAAGGCTTAACGTGGCACTATCATCGCCAGGGGCTTTTGGAAGTTCTGCTAGCAGTGGTCACTCGTTATCTCCGCAGACAGTGCAAGACACTCTTGCCAAAGATCATCAACGATTGTTGAGTGGAGTTAGCGAGATTGATAATGTCTTTGGTGGCGGTATAGTCGCTGGCAGCGTTAACTTACTCGCAGGACAGCCGGGTATTGGCAAAAGCACACTACTACTACAGTTGGCTTATGATTTGGCTAAAACGCACACTGTTCTATATGTCAGCGGCGAGGAATCTGCCCATCAGATAGGCTTGCGTGCTCAAAGGCTTGGAGCAGCTGGTAAAAAGCTGCAACTGGCTACTAGTTCCAGCGCCGATGACATTGCTAGTACTATCGTAAGTGGTAAATACGAACTTGTGATTGTCGATTCAATCCAAACCTTGACCTGCGGTTCTATAGGCTCTGCAGCAGGCACGGTTAGCCAAATAACTAACAGCACGGCTTTGTTATCGACTGCGGTCAAGCAGACTGACACAGGGCTTATACTTGTCGGCCATGTGACAAAAGAAGGTTCAATAGCTGGGCCGAAAGTGCTTGAGCACGTAGTTGATGTTGTATTGCAGCTCGAGGGTGATCGCTACGGCGGTTTTAAAATACTCCGTGCAATCAAAAATCGTTATGGCTCTACCAACGAAGCGGGTATATTCGAGATGACTGACGCTGGCCTTAAGCCAGTCGATAACCCATCGGCTGCGCTGCTTGCTGAGCGTCAAGCTAGTGATGGCTCAATTGTTCTGGCCACCATGGAAGGCACTCGGCCACTTCTCGTGGAGGTTCAAGCGCTCGTAAACCGCACCAGCTACGGATACCCTAAACGAGCCGCTAGCGGTATAGACTTGAATCGTATTAATTTGTTAGTGGCGATGCTTGAGCGTCGTACAAAATTAAACTTAGCCGACAAAGATATTTATATTAACATCGTAGGAGGTATAAAGCTGACCGAGCCGGCCGCCGACCTTGCTATATGTATGGCAATTGCAACCGCCGCTAAGGGTATGCAGCTCAAGCAGAATGCGGTCGTTTTTGGTGAAGTCGGGTTATCGGGAGAGGTCCGTCATGTGCCATTCATCGAAAAGCGTACTGCTGAAGCTAAAAAACTCGGTTTTGAGGTAGCTATCGGCCCAATTATAAAAGGCAAACAGCCCACTAAATACTCGGGTGTACGCGATGTACGTTCTGCCTTAAATACATTTCTACAGAAGGATTAATTCATTATGCTAGATATTATTGAGATTGGCATACTCATTGTCATTATTTATGTACTGCTCAAAGACGGGCGATTTACGCATAACCGTAAAACCGGCACTGTTATTATGGATAGCTGTGCACTTATCGACGGACGTGTTGTATCGCTGGCTAGGAGCGGCTTTATGCCAGAGACGGTCATTATCCCAGAATTCATACTAAGTGAGCTGCAGATGCTTGCAGATGGGCGAGACGGGCACAAACGTGACAGGGCGCGCTACGGTCTGGATGTTGTGCGCGAGTTGCAGGATTCTAGGCTGGTAAATGTAGATATCGACCGGGCTTCTATTTCGTCGAAACAGAAAACCGATGACAAGCTAGTTGTGCTAGCCAAACGACGCCAAGCATCCTTGTATACAACCGATTACAATCTCGCAAAGATTGCCGATATAGAGGGAGTTAAAATACTTAATATTAATGAATTAGCAAAAGGGCTACGTCGAGCAATCTTGCCAGGAGAAAAGCTGACTATAAAAGTACTTCAAAAGGGAAGTAACCCGGGTCAGGGAGTCGGTTATTTAGACGATGGCACTATGGTTGTAGTCGAGCATGGCACTAGCTATATTGGAAAAGATGTTTTGGTCGCCATCACTCGCACGCATCAGACCACTTCTGGACGTATGGTTTTCGCCGAGATAGAAAAGTGAAAGGTTCTGCACTAGTAAGATACCGCTGCTGTGTCGGTGCCGCCAGCGCTGTCTTCTACGCGAACGTTTGATCCGGAGGGCAGGCTCGTAATACTGGTAGTACATGACATGGCTGATGGCGATGTACAGACTGGAGTAGGATTTCCTGGTTTGTATACAGAGTAAGGTGCGGTTCCACCACTCCATTTAATTGTTACAGTTCCGGAATTATTCGTTGCATTTAACAAGGTTAATGGGCTCGAGCTTGAGCTGCCAGTTATAGTCCCGTTGTCAGTACTTTCGTACAGTACGCTATCTATGACTTGGACGCTCAGCGTCTTTGTGCCGCTAAAGCTAGCAGTGTAGGGGAAGCTAACTGAACCTCCACCACCAATGTTTTGAGTAGCAACAACTTGGCCGTCTATCAGCAGATTGACTGTGCCGGGGAACTCGGCACTATTTATTGGGTGCGCCCCGGCTGTAACTACAGCTACGACGCTACAGCTACCAGAACAGTTAACGGCCTTAGTGGTAAGCGTAATCGTAGGCTGTGCTTCACCACACTTGTGTACATCATCGGTTTCACTTGTAGTCGAAGCCAGTCCACCCTTTACGAATTTATCTACGGAGAATGTGTTACTATCAGCTCCGCTTATCTGCTGTATAGCTAATGCTGGGGTACACTCTGTCGCCAGCTTGTTACTGACCTTATCCATTTTTTGGTTTATGCCAGTAGTCTTGCCTGGTTGCTTGTACCAGGAAGGGTACAAATCGGTACTTGGGCTTGGCTCGATTGAGCCACTACCAACGTGAGAACGAACTATAAATGCCGGTAGTGTCTGTATGCCGGCTGGTTTTTCCCTATCCACAGGCTTTAGGTCCTTGTGCATGCCTTTCATCCAGGTATCAACAATTGGTTGCGTCATTACCTCCATAAAGCCACTCATAACATGTTGGCGGTTGTGGTAGCCCACCCAAACACCGGCAGCGTATTGGGTCGAATACATCATCATCAGCCCGTCTTTAGAATCGTTTGTAGTCCCAGTCTTTACTGAGAATTTCCAACCATTGTATCGCTGTGGCTTATTACCACGAGGGAAGTAGCTAGCGTTAGGGTCACTTAGCATGTCACCGATTATGTAGGCAGTCTCGGGGTTAATTGCTTGCGTACCCTTGGTTGGCTTCCACTCATCACGAACTTTATTAGACGCGTCGGTTATTTTAAGAATGTACGTTTGCGGTATGTTGTTGCCATTCCTGGATAAGCTTGCATACCCATGGACGTGCTCGTCCAGCCGTAAGTAGGCACCATCACCAATAGCCGATGATGCGTAACATGCAGTTTGTTGCGTTTGCTGTTCATCGGAATAACAGCGGTAATTACCAATAGTTGGATCGGGCTTACCATCTGACCCATAGTTAGTCATTAGCTTGTGCGCGACGTCGATAGTCTTATCTACGCCGACCGTTAACATAGCTTTGATTGCTGGTACGTTACGTGAGCCACCTAGCGCATAGCGTATTGTGACGGGCCCGGGGAACCTGAAGTCATAGTCATGTACACAGTTGCCCTTGAGCCCTGTGGTACAAGGATAGCCTGGGATTGCTCCATTTATGTCGTATAGCACCGAGCCAGCACCAACATTCTTCTGGGTATCAATTAAAGCCGAGTAATCGTATGGTTTAAAGCTCGATCCAGGTGGCAGTTCAAGATCGTGTGCGTAGTTGTTCTGGCCATGATCTGGGTTATCAAAATCCGTGCCTCCTACGAGAGCGACAACTTGACCGGTTTTGACGTCCTCTGCGACGAACGCAGCAGTGTCACCACCTTGTCTTTGCACTTGCCTCATACCATTTGCGACGCTTTGCTCTGCTAAGCTTTGGGCGTTCATATCCAGTGTCGTAGTGACTTTCCAGCCTCCAAGCTTAACAGTTTGGTCACCAAATCTGCGCTGGAGCTCTTGCTTGGCAGTCAACACGAACCACGGAGCCTTTATGCCGTTATATAGATCTTTACGCGGCTGCACAGTAGCAACGATATCAACCTTCTTGGCCTCATCTCGTTGCTTGGCAGTAATCATGCCTTCCTTTTCCATTACATCAAGGATGTAATGCTGGCGTCCTATCAGAGCTGGTTTGTCAAAATCCGTCTTGTTATATGGTGAATAATAGCTAGGTGACTGCGGTATTGCTGCTAGCATAGATGATTCGGCTAGTGTTAGGTCCTTGGCCGACTTGTGGAAATAGTCTTGGGCTGCAGCTTCGACACCGTAATCTATACCACCGTATGGTGCGGCATTTAGATATCCAGTTAAGATCTCTTGTTTGGAATATTCGCGTTCTAGCTCGACAGAGAGTATTAATTCTTTGACTTTACGAGTTAGCGTGCGGTCTTTTGTCCAATCCTGCGTCAGTTTGACAAGCTGCTGCGTAATCGTGGACCCACCTTGCGTACCGCCACGATGCAAAATGTCATTAACACCAGCGCGAGCTATGCCACGTACGTCAAAGCCGCCGTGTTTGAAGAAGTCTTTATCTTCAATAGCAACTGTAGCCTGCTTTACGTAATTGGATATATTATCGTCTTTAACAGGTATACGCTTGACTGCGTTGTAGTCTTCCCATAATAGCGTTTGACCACTCCGGTCATAGTACTGAATACTCCCACCAATGTTATTGCCCGAAACATCACGAATGTTCGGCAGATCCTTTCGGAAGTACGCAAATATACCTACAAGCATTAAGAAACCAGCGAGTGTACCGACTCCAAGTATTTTGAGGGCCATAACGCCACCCTGGCGGCTAAACCAGTAATGATACATGCGTTTTGGTTGTAGCCTGAAAAAGAAGCGCTTAACGCGGCTCTTCGGCATGCCAGCCAGTCGGGCTGCTCGTTTATGTGCGACAGATGCCTTCTTGGCTTTTAGCTTATCCCCTATAGAACGGTTGATCTTTATGGTCTGACCACTTTTGGTAACAAACGTACTCTTACTCTTACGGCCAGTATTGCTACCACGTCGTACTCCACCCCGTTTTTTGTCACTCATATGATTTTGCTAGCTCCATTTGTAATGTTCATAGTATAGCAAATGAAGTCTATGCATATAACCTGAATTTTTAATGATTCTTGCGCAGAAGAGTTTTATGGGGTCGTTACAAGATGATATACTTGGGGACAACATGACTATAAAACTATCCGACGATTTGGTTTGGCGTGGCCAGATAAAAGATCGAACATTCGATGACATTACACTACTTGATGACCCAAAGACATTTTACCTCGGGGTAGATTGTGCATCATCAGATAGTATGACAATCGGTAACTTAGCGTTGTTTATGCTAGCGCGCAGGCTACTTGATTATGGCTGGAAGACTATATTACTTGTCGGCGGTGCAACTAGCTTAATTGGTGACCCAGGTGGCAAGGACGAGGAGCGCCAACTTAAATCCCGTGAACAAATACAAGCTAACGTGAACGGCATAAAGTCGCAGGTTGAGCAATTGTTTGCCGGTCAAGATTTTACACTGGTTGATAACTATGACTGGCTAAAGGATGTAGGCTACATAGAGTTTTTGCGCGACGTCGGCAAACACTACAGTATGACCGAGCTCATGCAGCGAGACTACATTGCATCTAGGATCGGCGAAGGTGGTACCGGCATTAGCTATGCAGAATTTAGCTACAGTTTGTTGCAGGGTTATGATTTTTGGCACTTATACAAAGAACTTGGTGTTGTTCTACAGATCGGTGGTTCTGACCAATGGGGCAATATTTTATCCGGTGTTCCATTGATTCGCAAAAAAGAGAACGCTGAGGTGAATGGCCTAAGTGCCCCGCTGGTTATCGACAAGACAACTGGTAGGAAGTTTGGTAAAAGCGAAGCTGGGGCAATCTGGCTAGACTCCAGCAAAACCAGCGTGTACTCGTTTTATCAATTTTGGCTAAATACTGATGATGATGGCGTTCGAGATTACATCAAAATATACACACTATTACCAAAAGAGACTATCGAGCATATTTTGTCTGATTTTGATACAAACCCCGGTGCTCGGTTAGCCCAAAAGACTCTAGCATATGAGGTCACAAAGATTGTACATGGCGAAGAGCGAGCTGATGCAGCCAAGCAAGCAACCAATGCATTATTTGGTGACGGAGCGTTTTTGGAGCTTGAACAAGACAGTTTGGAAGTACTCCGTAGCGAGCTTGGAGCCTATAAAAGTGGCGACGACTTGACTCAGACATTAGTTGACGCCGGTTTAGCCTCGTCTAAAACCGAAGCTGCAAGGTTTATCGGCAGTGGTGCCGTATCTGTTAATGGTCAAAAGATCGACTCGGACAACATTACTTGTCTAGTTAACGGTGCCAATCTATTAAAGCGCGGAAAAAATAGCTTTGTGATTGTCGAACACACGTAAGCTGTTATACTACACACTCGTTATGCCTAAAAAAACTACAACCAAGACTAAATCAACAAAAAAAGTTGCCGATCAATACGATAATGGTGACTACAACTATCTACGCTACTGGGACGGCAGAGACTACGAAAACGCTTCTGAACAATTGGCTATCGAGCGATTGCTACAGGACAAGCATTTCAACACTGCGGCTGATATCGGTGGGGGCTACGGTCGCTTATGCGTGTTCTTAGAGAAATTTGCCGACAAGGTTACCCTAGCAGAACCATCAAAACAACAACATAAGATTGCCAAAGATTTCCTGAAGGGTCACCCCGAGATAGACCAGGTTATAACTCAAGCAGATGATCTTAAGTTACAAGATAAATCACAAGATTTGTTAACGATGATTCGTGTTATGCATCACCTGCCTGATCCATCAGAAGAGTTCAGAGAATTGCACCGTGTTATGACCGACGATGGCTATCTGGTGCTAGAGGTTGCTAACTTCTCGCATGGCCGTAACCGTATAAAATACCTCTTAAAAGGTAAGAGCCTGCCAGTTGAGCCAGTTGATATTCGTTCGCTAAAAAACCGAAACCTAAACGAACCAGCATTTGTTAACCATAATCCTAAAACCGTTATACGACAGCTAGCCCACGCTGGTTTTAAGGTTGAACGGACATTGTCAGTCTCTAATTTGCGCAGCACTGCTATTAAAAAGTATGTTCCGCGGGGCCTAATGCTCGGCGCAGAGAAAATTTTGCAACCTATGCTCGCCAAGACATACTTTGGTCCAAGCGTGTTCTTTCTAGTCAAGAAAGCTAAGTAGCATATACTGTAAGTATGCAATTGACTAGTCCGGTAACGGATATTAAAGGTGTTGGAAAAGATGCGGAGCAGAAATTAGCTATTCTTGGCATTCACACCGTTTCTGACCTTATCAATTATTACCCCAGGCGTTATGATGATTACTCTAACGTACAAGCAATCCGTGCGATTACGCCAGGCATGGTTACCATTAAAGCGACCATTAAACAGGCAGCGGGCCGCTATGTGCGCCGCGGGATGCACATAACCGAGGCTGTCGCTAGTGACGACAGCGGCAGTACGAAATTAGTTTGGTTTAACCAACCATACCGCGCAGCTGCACTTAAGCCTGATACCGATTATTATATATCGGGCGACTTTGGCCTGCGCAGCCAGCGCTTAAGTATCTTAAACCCATCAGTAGAACTAGTGGGTAATTTTGTAATTAATACGGCTCGAATTGTACCGATATACCGCGAGACTAAAGGCCTTAAGTCTGGCCAGATACGAAAATACATACGCGAGGTATCATCACTTGTGAATTCTCTGCCGGAAACCCTCCCTGAGTGGTTGGTGGACGAAGAACGACTGATATCTAGATCAGAGGCACTATCACAGATCCATTTCCCGGCTAGTAGCGAGAGCTTATCTGTCGCCAAAAGGCGGCTAGGTTTCGAGGAGGTCTTTGAGCTTACCCTTAGCGCTTTAATGAATAAATATGAATTACTAAAAGAGCACACCAGTAGCATTACTTTTGATAAAAAGCTGGCCCAAGAATTTGTGCGACACCTACCGTTCACGATGACTGATGATCAAAAACGAGTAGTTTGGCAGATATATCAAGATTTGCAAAAGGAAATACCAATGAATCGGTTGGTAGAAGGTGACGTCGGCTCGGGCAAGACAGTTGTCGCGGCCATGGCAGCTGTTATGGCCATAAAACAAGGCTTCCAGGTCGCGTTTATGGCCCCTACTGAACTGCTTGCCAGGCAGCATGCCGAAACGATAGCAAAATTGCTGGAACCTTTAGGAATGGGTGCCTTGGTGGGGCTATTGGTCGGTGGGCTTAAGCCAGTAGATAAAAAGCGAGCCCATAGCGCCGTAGCATCTGGCGAGATGATGTTTATAGTCGGTACTCACGCTATTATCGCCGAAAAGGTTGATATGCACAATTTGGGCCTAGTTATCATCGACGAACAGCATAGATTTGGAGTCCAGCAACGTAAGAAACTTGAAACTAAGGTCGGACATGCTGTACATGTACTATCGATGACTGCAACACCCATACCTCGCAGCTTGGCGCTTACGCTGTATGGTGAGCTCGATGTTTCGATCATAAGTACAAAACCAGCCAACCGAAAGCCGATAAAGACCAAATTGGTCCCATTCGCTAGCCGTGCTCAGCTTTATGAGTCACTAAAGGACCAACTTGTGACTGGGCGCCAGGTTTTCGTAGTTTGTCCACTAGTTTCACCATCAGATATGGTGCCAGCTAAATCAGCCGAGAAGGTATATGATGAATTGAGCAAAAAATTCCTTAAGGATTGGCGCGTAGGGCTTTTGCATGGTCAAATGAAGTCAGCAGCTAAGGAAGCTGTCATGCAGGCCTTCTTGGACCATAAACTGGACGTACTAGTGTCTACGACGGTTATAGAGGTGGGTGTAGATGTTCCGAATGCAGGAGTAATGATCATAGAAAGCGCCGAGCGTTTCGGCTTAGCACAGATTCACCAATTGAGAGGTCGGGTGGGGCGTAGCGAACACCAAGGTTACTGCTTTTTAGTACTTAGCGATAATAAAGCTCCTAGCAGTAGGCTTAGGGCTGTCCAAAGTTCATCAGACGGTTTTAAACTAGCTGAGTACGATCTTGAGCTCAGGGGTCCAGGTGCGATTTATGGCACCATGCAGCACGGGCAGCTAGATCTACGAATAGCCAAGCTAAGTGACGTACGTTTGATTGCCTCGGCCCGTAAGGCAGCTCAAAGCTTCTTAGATAAAGGCGAGAGCCTGGGCCAGTTTAAGGAACTCGAAGGTCGGGTCCTAAAAGCCATGGCTGTGACGAACCTTAATTAAATATTTATTTAAATCTGCTAGAATGTAGATAGTTATAATAAATTGGCCTTTGGCCGCAACCCTTACCTACGATTAACTAGAAAGAACGATAACTATTATTAAAACGATTACTAGAGAACTCAATTTACGTAGACTTCAATTAGAGTCGAGAGTCAGTAGCCTGTAATGTACTCTGGCTCAACGCTTACTAAAATGTCTGGACGCGTCCTTGGTGCTCACCAGAAGATTGACAGGGTTGCTCGTAAACAACTGGGTAAGCTTATTCCGGATGCCACCCTATTTCCTAAGAGTGGTAAAATTCTGCATTTCGAAGGGCAGAATGGCCCAGATGCAATAAAGCGTAAGAGTCCTGCCCAAGATGAACCGTGGCACTATTTTAACCCGTTCAACGACGACGACAATCAGCTCCTGGAGTTGATTCAAGATCACTACGACCGTTTGGTAAAAGCTCTTAAAGATGTAAATAAAGAGCGTGTTTCTTTTGAGGCTGCATGGCTTGCCCACGCAATTGTAGATGGTTTGACTCCGGCACATCACTACCCATACGAGGAAAAGCTGGTAGAGCTCCGTAACGGCGAGGGAATCGAAACTCGCAATACCTTAAAGGCTAAGTGGATACTGCCGGGCGCGAACTCGCGTGAAAGACTAGCAAACAACTGGAAGATGTGGGGAGCTAAGGGCCTGTTCACGACCCATGCCATGTTTGAGATGGGCGTTGCGGCTATTATCGCACCACTTGCGTTTAGCGAAGTAACAGTTACGCCGGCCGAACTTAAGTCTTTTCGTGAGATCGGAGTCAAACAATGGTTCCGCGAAACAGCACGTGAAGTAGCTGTACTCGATATGTACGTGGATTATTATAAAAAAGGCTGGACATCGCATTTAGCATCGGAGGTCAGGCATAAATTGGGCCCCATAATGATACATAGTGTTATGATCGCTTGGTACGCTGCTATGCATGACGCTAAATTAATTAAGGTCAGTAAAGTCTGAGCACTCTATTATGAGGATAATAACCGGCAGCCTAGGGAAGCGCCAATTCCTATCAACCAAAAGCCGTAGTACCCACCCTATGGGCGATAGGGTCCGCAGTGCAATGTTTAACATGTTAGGCGATATAAGCGGGCTAACCGTTCTTGACGCATACGCCGGCACCGGTGCTCTTAGTTTTGAGGCTATAAGCCGCGGCGCAAAGCACGCTACTCTAATTGAATTAGAAAAACCGGCCCAGCAGATCATACAACAAAACATAGACCTGTTAGGCGTAGCCGACAAAGTCACATTTATACCCGGTAATTGCATAGGCTGGTCAAATCGCAACGAGGATGTTGAGTTTGATTTAGTGTTTTGTGACCCTCCGTACGATAGTGTACTTATAACCTCTATAGAAAAACTGGCTAGGCACGTTAACGCGGCTGGATTGCTGGTGCTGTCGTGGCCGAAACATGTTGGAGTTGAGGAAGTTGGTGGCTTTATAGTCGTACAGTCGCGTTGCTATGCAAACGCTACGCTGGTATTTTACCGACGGATCCGATAGATTTTTTATATGAACACGATCTTACTAATACTCTTAGCCACTATTATTCTAGATACCAGTAGGTCGGCGGTGATGCTCCACCGGGCCAATAAGCACTTTTATAATGGATACAAGAAACGTCCCGAAATATCCACTCTAGGGAGGGGCAAGTCGTTCCATTTTGTAATTATGGGCGACTCGACCATGGACGGAAGTAGCACGAGCAAACTACAATTCGGCCCTGCCCAGGTACTCGTCGATACCCTAGCTAATAAATATAAGGTTACAGTCCATTCGCTGGCTACAGCAGGCGCTAAGTCTAGTGATGTCGTTCGCGACCAGCTGCCAGTAGTTAATGCGCTGCCAAAGGTCGACATTATCTTCATATACATGGGAGCCAATGACGTGATACGTTTTGTCAGACCGTCGGTCATAGCTGGCAACTATCGCAAGATACTTATATCAACTCAAGAACGACAAATACCGGTAATCGCTAGTGAAATAGTTAATTACTGGTACTTCTCTATATTTTCTGTTTGGCATAGGCTTTGGATATACTTTGCGGTCAATAGCGCGAACCGCTGGACACGCTCGCTTGTCTCTGGCTATAAGAACTTTGTGTTGATATATGTTAAAAAGTTGCATAAACGCTACCGTGGTAAGCAGTATCTGGCTGATGGTTTCCACCCCAGCGACATTACCCATAAAGCCTGGGGCCAATACATTTTGGCGCAAGTTTCACATAACCCCAAGACAAAAAAGCTTTTCGCTGGTATAATCCCTAGGTCTTAATTAATATATGTTGTCCGCAAAGACACTAAACTAACCTTAAAATTGTATGTGCATGCTGGTGGCTGCGTGAAACGTAAGTAATAGTAGATACGCCGCGTGTATACATGATCAACCGTCCGTAAAGACACTAAACTAACCTTAAAATTGTATGTGCGGATGTGGTGGCTGCGAGAAACGTAAGTAATAGTAGACACGCCGCGTGTATAAATGATCAACCGTCCGTAAAGACACTAAACTAACCTTAAAATTGTATGTGCGGATGTGGTGGAATTGGTAGACACGCCAGTTTTAGGAACTGGTGCCGCAAGGCGTGAAGGTTCAAGTCCTTTCATCCGCACCAAAGAATATTTACCATTAATAGTGATGCGACAAGTGCATGTATCGCTACATATGATCACGTTGATACACTATGCTTACGATACCTAAAAACAAAAAGGCCTTCTTGTTTGATATGGATGGCACACTCGTAGACACTGAGCCAATTGGCCCAGAGGTCTTTAATACGCTATTTAGTGATAACGGAATAACTCCAACACCTGACGAGCGTTCCTTATTCATTAAGGCTTGGCGAAGAGACGGCGTCACGTTCACCACTGATGAATATTTGACACAGCTAATAGCTAAATACGACATCACTCAGGCCCCCTCTGGCTTTATATCTGAATTCTACACGCGGTACAAACAGGCCATTGTGACTTCCGGGGAGCTTACCGGCGTCGGAGTTTTTTTAAATATGGCTAAGTCTGCAGGGATCATTTTGGCGGTTATATCTTCTAGCAAGAGAGACCAGATTGAGGCAGTACTAGATAACCATGAGTGGGGTGATTTATTCTCATTGATTGTTGGTGAGGAGGACATACGTAAATTTAAGCCTGACCCTGAACCATATTTAGTGGCAATGCAAAAGCTATCCTTAAACCCAGCCAACTGCGTTGTGTTTGAAGACGCAACAAACGGAGCAATCTCGGGTAAAAAAGCAGGCATGTTTGTTATTGGTCTACGAGAAGGCAATGAGATTGAGCAAGATCTAAGCGCTGCAGATATCGTCGTGCAGTCTTTCGCCGAGTTAAACTTTAATAGTTAAATGTAACCTGTTATTATTGAATAATGCTCTTACTTTTACTGATCCTTCTAGCTTCCGTATTTTATACTTTATATGATGTCTTTGCATCCAAGGCCGCGGGTAGTATAGACCCTAATTTTAGTGCAGTAATTTTTAATGGTCTTGGTGCCATCATACCGTTGTTAGTTTATACATATTTTAAGATGAGTAAAAAGGGAGATTTAATACCGGCCTCAAGGTCTGGTATTGTTTACTCACTCCTGGCAGGCTTCTCGATTGCCATATTTTCCATTCTTTTTATGAAGATATTTGAAAAGGGCGAACTCAGCTACGCCGTACCTGTTATATATGGCGGCACTATAGTTTTAGCATCCATAGTAGGCATTATACTGTTTAAGGAAGCGGCGTCATTGCTGCAGGTACTTGGTATCGTAGTAGCAGCTGTCGGTATCGCTATGATTGCCGTAGCAAAAGTCTGACAACCAGCTGCAAGCGTCGTGAACATAAATTTACTCCACGAAATGTTTGTGTAGATTGTCTAGCAATTTGCGACTAGATGATTGATCTACACTTACACGAAAACTATAACGGCCTGGAGTTATGTCCTGATGATGACCCTGCCCCGACGTCGCGTCGCATAATTCTAGCCCAACTAGGGTGTCAGTAAGCGTAGTGCCTAAGTTATAGCCAACCATGGTTATAAGATCGACAGGGCCGGTAGTTTGTACTGTTCCATGTTGCGGTATGGTTGCCGCGCGTAATGCGCGGATCGCTGTGTCATGGCGTCCAGCTTCAACAAAATAATTTTGGCTGTCAGAACCACCACTCTGTGAGTCAATGATAGACACC
>JBDTJP010000073.1:0-7215 GCA_039935755.1 Saccharimonadales bacterium (SeqCode) | reverse complement strand
CGGCAGACATAAATAAAACGCTAGATAACAAAATGAGACCTTCACCTGCTACAGTTGACAAAAACAGCTTTACTTGCTACAGTTGACAAAAACAGCTTTACTTGCTATAATCTTAAACATAATGTTTAAATTTAGTCGCCATAATCTGCCATCTACAGATGCTTTACCGACTACCCAACAAGAACCTACAATTTGGCCGCCTCAGCAGGAATATGATGAGTACGATCTAATTATTAACGTCGCAGCACGACTGTACGTTGGTTCCGAATGGCTAATGGACCGAGAAAGAGTCAAAAAAACGGATATACAGGAAGTTGTTGATGAGGCTAAGTCGGCCCGGGAAGAGGCCGAAGCGACCGGAAGGGCCTTAACTGACAGAGACTTATATATTGGAGCCCGTAAGCTGATTGACGTACCCGAAAGCGAGACAGAAAGAGACGGCCGTAACTATAGGTCATTCTCGATCCTAGCAGCGCTTATGGGCGGTAAGCCTAGCGGCAAACTCCCCTTTTGACTACGTACACCCAACTTTACCTATATGATATTATGAGGAAATGAAGGTATATGTAGTCCGCCACGCCGAGACTAATTACAACGTACTAGGGCTTTGCAACGACGATCCTAATGTAGATGTACACTTAACCCAAAACGGAGTTAAGCAAGCTGAGTCATTAGCTAAAACGCTTGAGGCTGTAGATTTTGACCTTGTCATAACCTCAGATTTATCTAGAACAAAAGAGACCGCCAAAATTATTGTTGGCCAAGATAAAGATATACCAACTATTGTTGACGTGCGAATCAGTGACACTAAAAGTGGGTTCGAGGGAAGGCCTGTATCAGAGTTCCGCGCTGCAAGAAGTAGTGCCCCTGACATATTTACCGCAAGCTTTAATGGAGGAGAGTCGATTGAAGACCAAAAGGTGCGAGTAAGTGCCTTCTTAGACGATTTAAAAAAAATGGATAAAACTTGCGTGCTTATTGTTACTCACCAAAGTATCGCTCGACTTATTCATGCAAGTATATTTAGTGAGCTCACCAAAGCAGATGACGACTTAGATATTGGTAACACCTACTGTTTTGATTTTGAATACTAGTCACTCTGCGTTTTGTATTATTTGCTAAACTTAATTTATGAAGTACTCGCAAAAATATTGCTTGGCGTACCTGCTGGTGCCGATGGAAGACGGTATACAGTTTTATGCGGATCATTGGCCTTTGCATGTTACTTTGGCTGATGTTTTTGCTATCGATCGACAATCTTCAGGTATTAAAGCAAAGCTAAAAGCTACGCTAGCCAGGCGCAATACTGTCACAACAACTATCTTGAATGAATCAGTGCTAGGAACAACCCCTGTAGTCTTGCTAGATAAGACATCGACTCTACTGGCACTACACTCAACTATCATCTCGCTGCTAGAGGCCAATGGCACGATATTTAACGACCCTCAGTTTACCGAGGAAGGCTTTATACCTCACTACACTATCCAGGAAGGTAAAAGGTTAGACGAAGATGACGTAATTAACATTGATTCAGTTACCTTAATAGACATGTTCCCAGGGGATGATTGGCAACAAAGACGAGTTATCTCTACTTTTAAACTACAGTCGGCTGTTTGAAGTAGCCTAGCAACTTATACGGTGGTATTGAAATAAGCGTCTACCTCTGTTATTATTCGTTAGTTCTGTGGCGGATGTAGCTCAGTTGGTTAGAGCGCCTGTTTGTGGCACAGGAGGCCGTGGGTTCGAAACCCATCATTCGCCCCAAGATCATTATATTACTCCCTCTGTCGGTGGGAGTTTTTTATTGTTATAATGCATATATACGAATTGGGAGATTTCATGATAAAAAAACTTATAAAGTTCTTTAACGAGTACAAGCAATTTGGTTTTGCGCTTATTTCGGTTATCGTTGGGCTGGCATTAGATATATCTGGGTATCACGCTATAGCGCACTGGGTGCTTGGTATCAGCGCGATTATAAACGTTATACCATTGCTATGGGGAATGATAGGAGACATTAGAGACGGCACTTATGGTGTTGATATTTTGGCGGCCACAGCGATTATTACATCTGTTGTGTTGCATGAATACTGGGCTGGTATGGTCATCGTGCTTATGCTGACAGGCGGTGAGGCACTAGAAGATTACGCCGAAAAACGCGCTAAAAACGAGCTGACTAGCCTTCTTGAACGAAAGCCCCAAAAGGCTCATGTAATACGTGGCAAAAACACGATTGACATAGCCGCAAGTAAAGTAGAGGTCGGCGATAGGGTTGTTATTTTACCGGGCGAAGTCGTACCAGTTGATGGGGATATTATTGAGGGGTCTTCTAGTTTAGACGAGTCCAGCTTGACCGGAGAGAGCTTACCTGTAAGTAAACACCCTGGTGACCAACTTTTGAGTGGATCTATCAATATAGAAGGTGCAATAACTATTAAGGCAATACACACAGCGAAGGACAGCCAATACGAGCAGATAATTAAGCTTGTTCAATCTGCCACTAACTCAAAGGCACCTTTCGTACGCTTAGCCGATCGCTACAGCATACCCTTTACTGTTGTGTCGTTTATTATTGCCGGGTCTGTCTGGATAATTAGCGGTGACCCTATACGTTTTTTGGCTGTTATAGTAGTGGCTACACCATGTCCGCTGCTTTTAGCTGCTCCAATAGCGCTTATTTCTGGCATGAGCCGTGCCGCTAAACACGGTGTGATTATCAAGACTGGTTCTGCGCTCGAACGACTAGCAGCAGTCGAAACAATTGCATTCGACAAGACTGGCACATTAACAAGCGGTAAGCCTGTTATAGGATCTATAAAAACGTTTAACAACTACACTAAGAACGATGTCTTAGCCACGGCAGCCGGGCTCGAGCAAGGCTCTACTCATGTATTAGCACAGACTATAGTGGGCGCTGCCCAAAAAGCTAAGCTTAAAATTGCCACTATAAAACAAGTCAAAGAGACTCCTGGCCATGGCCTAACAGGCCGATCTGGTGGTAAAACTGTAATAATCGGGCGAGACAGCTACATGCAACATCAGGGCATCATTTTACCTCCTAATGTTATTAAATCCATTAAACAAACTACAAGTTATGTTGCTATCGACGGAAAACTTGCAGGCACAATAAGCTTTACAGACGAGATACGTGGAAACAGTTATTCAATGCTCAAAAAGCTCAAGGATCTAGGTATAAAACACACCCTGATGGTTACTGGCGACAACGAGCCTACAGCTAAAGCAATCGCCAAAAAACTAGGCATCGAAGAAGTTGTAGCCAACTGTCTGCCCGGTGATAAAATAATTGCTCTGGAGGGCGTAAAGCATCGGCCAGTAGCTTTTGTTGGTGATGGTGTGAACGACGCACCAGTATTAACAGCCGCAGACGTCGGTATAGCACTTGGAGCACGTGGCTCTACAGCTGCCAGCGAGTCAGCTGATGTCGTAATTATGCTTGATGACATAGGTAAAGTGTCCTCTACTATAGAAATTGCAAAATACACATTCTTTATAGCTAGACAAAGTATATTAATTGGGATATTTATAAGTATCGGTCTGATGGGTATATTCGCGACAGGACGATTTAAGCCTATATACGGGGCAGCAATACAAGAACTCGTCGATGTTACAGTTATCTTAAACGCACTAAGAGCCCACGGCAGTTTTCATAAGAAAGCCTAATCTACCTATCCTATAGTCTGACTGAGCAAGAGCATGGTCATGAGTGGTACTGTAAAGTTATCTGTTCCATACGGAGACACGTTTTCCATAAAGCTAAGTATTGACGGAATGGTTACAAGCACAAATATGGTTGATATATCATTTACGCGCACGCCACTCTTGATTAATACAAGATAGGTTACCAGAAAAGATACAATCCAGAACGTGGCCGTCCCGGCTAACGATTTGTCTTGGTTAAACGCTTTGTAGTGGTAACTTTTGATATTTTGCCCGACAAGTGCCGCCAAGCCATCTGCTAGGCCGAGTATTACAAGCGTTGCTGCAAACAATATATTTGAAGGGTTGGTGGCAGCAATCGCAATAACCGCTAGGGGGAACAAAACATCACCCCAAGAACTACGGTTAACCTGCCTCATGGCCTTGAATAGGCCAAGCCTACGAGCAGCCACCACAGAAATCAAAAACACCACCTCAGCTGCAATTATCCATCCGTAGCCAACTCCGTAACACCACGAGGCCACAACAAGACCATGTGCCATATGGGTTAACTTACGAGAGGTTTCATTACTGACGCTTCCCCGCTTCCTCAGTAACTCGCCGCCTAAAACGACCAGACCGCCCAGTATGCAGCTTATGATGACGGTTAGCATTTAACTATCTCGCGGGGGCTACTTATCAAGGTTAAAGCTCGCTTTTACAGCCTTTTTACTATGTTTAGGCCTACCACTATCCAAAAAGTATAGATAGAGTATTTCTATAAAGCCTAGGGTGTTAAATATGCAAAAGAATATGAACCACTTTATATCTCGGTTTGTACCTGCCCGCCACAGCGCTAGATACTTCCACACCGTAGACCACAGGATAAGAACAAGTAATACATATAGTTGCGATGCGCTTAATGTTTGCATGTTTATCATTATACCGTTTTTTAGGCTGTTATCTACTTGTGTAGCAATATGCTTATGTTACAATATAAATAAGTTAACCAACAAACAAGGTAATACAAAAAGTGATATTTAAAACTCAAGAACTTCTAGACAAAGAGCTGGACAGGCAAGACTTCTTAAAGATGTCCGGCCTTGTGGTATTGGGTGTAATTGGACTGCCTCAGTTTTTAGCACTTCTGCATAGATCCGTCGACGTTAAGCCACCGAGCATTCATCCAACAAGCAGCGCCGGTTACGGTGCTCGCCCATACGGTAATTAGTCTTTTGTTTTATATATTAAGACCGGCTTGTTTTTAAAAATCAAATCAACTACAATAACCATATACACTAATAAAGTGTGGGGAAAGAGGATACGCAATGTTTGGTAAAACAGAAGAACTACTAATTGTACTAGCAATCATACTGGTGCTATTTGGCGGTAAAAAGCTACCAGAACTAGCTCGTAGTCTCGGACAGTCAGTCAAAGAAATCCGTAAGGGCTTCAGCGACGACGAAACCGCTTCTACTACTAGTAAAAAAGAAGCTTCAGAAAACGAAGCTTAGGCTTAATTACGGCAGAGGGAGCATGCATATATGGCGACTTCTCGCGCCCTGCCAATAAGACTACACATTCAAGAGATCAGGAATCGCCTTATATGGGTAGTTTTGGTGTTTCTTGCAGGTGGTTTTGTTGGCTATGCATACCATAACCAAATAATCATATTCCTGCGACACTACATGCCTGGGTCTTTGTACTACACAAACCCAGCTGGCGGTTTCAACTTTATCATGAAGGTGTCTGTTTTAACAGGTGCTATAGCAGCTATACCCTTGTGCGTATACCAAATTATAAAATTCGTTGAGCCAGCACTAAAAAAAGAACATGCGTACAAACGTGTTTGGGTTGTCACTTTACTATCGTTTGGGTTGGCACTTTTAGGTATGGCATTTGCTGCGTTAATTGTCGTGCCTATATCCCTAAGATTCTTTGCGGGTTTTAGTGTTAGCGGTTTACAACCGCTAATTTCTGCCGACGAGTATCTTAATTTTATAATGAAAGCTATCGGCTGGTTCGCAGTTTTGTTTCAGATACCACTGCTCATGCTGTTTATTAACCGGATTACGCCATTGCCACCGCGTAGGCTACTAAAATATGAAAAGCATGTAGTGGTTATTGGCCTTATAATCGCGCTTGTATTGCCATTTACTTACGACCCGATAACCCAACTAGTGATTGCGATCCCAATAGTACTCTTATATAACCTTTCTATTCTGTTTATTTGGCGGGCTAATCGGTCAGCGGCAAAGCGTAGAAAACGCGGCAGTAAATCCGTGATAGACATCAAACCGACTAAGCCCGTAAAAACACCAGTAGTCGCTAAGCCTGCGAAACAGGCAGTAAAACAGATTCCAACCTATTCTAGATCACAACCACGGGTTATTCACGATATACAGCGCCCTGGCGCATCAATACTACCTAGGCCACATGCAATAGCAGCTAGAAGGCCCTCGCAGGCCCCTTTAACCAGCACACCCCGCAAGCTTACTATGGATATGATTTCCCCTCAACAGCCAACAGAGTAATCAGCTAATTCATGTCGGTCGGGGTGAAAGGACATCGCCGACACCTCCTCCGCTCTAGCTTTCTCGAAGTAAACTTCTGCGAGAACTTTCGCTTCGCCAAACTTTCGACTGCTGCCAGCTAAAGCTGTCAAGTCTCAGGATTAAGCCGTTCGCAGCCATATAAAAAGCCCATCATTTGATGGACTTTTTATTTGGTCGGGGTGAAAGGACTCAAACCTTCGACCTCTCGGTCCCAAACCGAGCGCGCTATCAACTGCGCCACACCCCGTAACAAGTGCTATTTTAACAGGTTGACCCCCGTATGGCTAGGTAGATATCACGGCTACACTATAAAATACTAAACTTGTAATTAGTTTAGTATTTTTTGAATGTGCTTAATCGACGTTGCAAGCCCAGCACTATTGACCTCAACCAGGGCTGCGTTGAACTGCCTGGGCATAGACATTTCCAACTGGTTGCGACTGACTCTACCATCGTGCCACCTAGCGACAATTACTTCTGTTTTAACGCCTAAAGATGAGTGCAGGCTGCCACACATGCCTACATCGGTCATGTGTGCCGTATTGCTTGGTAAAACCATGGCGTCGGCTGTAGGAACATGCCAATGATCCCCGATAACTGCAGTCACGCGGCCATCAAGATAATAGCCAATGACTCGCTTTTCGCTACTATAGTCACCATGAAAGTTAACTACGGTAGCTACACGTCCAACGTCCTTATTAGCACTCAGGATATTGTCAACAACGATTAGCGGATTATCCATAGGTTTTTCGGCATCTCGACCGACTATTTTACCTAGCAGGCTTATAACCAATACCTTGCCTTGCTTTGTATCAACGTATTTCCAACCACGCCCGGGTGTTCCGCTGGGATAATTGGCAGGGCGTATAACGGGCTGTTGTGGGTCATTTAGATATTCGTGTATCTCATCCAAATGCGTTGACCAATTCCCACCAGTACAAAAATCTATCCCATAATCTCTTAAACGAGCAAAATCTACTTTAGACAAGCCCTTGCCATCGGT
>JBDTJP010000072.1:0-4633 GCA_039935755.1 Saccharimonadales bacterium (SeqCode) | reverse complement strand
CGGTTAAAGTCTACTAAGCTATAATCCTTGCCGGCCGGATGGGTACTCTTACCCGCATCAGACTCCAAGTGAGCTTCGTGAATGCCAACGCGCTTAACTTTGCCTTCAACCATTACATCAACATATCCACCCTTGATAATCGGGTTGTAGAACTGAGTGATTTGATAGCCCATTGGTAAATCAGGATAAAAATAGTGCTTCCTGTCGAACTTACTAAACTTTTGGGGTTCAGTGTTAAGCGCCAAAGCAGCAAACATAGCGAGCTCTACGGCCGCTTCATTTAGCACAGGCAAAGATCCTGGCATGCCTAAGTCAATGTGATTAATCAGTGTGTTTGGCTCTGCTGTGCGAGCATTATTATCTGCACCAGAAAACAATTTAGTCTTAGTCTTGAGCTGAACGTGACACTCAATACCTATCGTAGTCATATATTTATCAAGAGTTTGTGTTTTCGCCACTTGGCAGTGCTCCTATATCCTTTAAGCCGTTCCGAACTCCTACCAATGCTTCTTTTACGTCTATCTCTTTAAGTTTCATATCCGGCGTATTTTTTAGCTTTTTGGCAAGATTATGGGAAAACCAAATATCATCGTTGTTCTTAAATATACGTTGGGCTGCTACTAGCCTTTCGCCCATTGTCTTGCCCTTAAGCTTGCGCATTTTCAGAGCCTTGTCGAGTAATTTGTCCGCTTCTAGAACAGCTAACGGCCAAGTGGCTTTGTCCTTGCAGAATTTCTGTAAATCTCGCCAGCTAGCTGTATAGCGTTCTGTCTTTAGGCGCTTAGGTCGTTTGCGCACGATTATCGCCGCTATTGCTAGTAGTATAATTGCGCTTGCAACGACTGTAGCTATAATCCCATAGTTCATACAATTATCCCCTCTGTTTTAGATGCAAACTCTAATAATGTCCTGTCGGCTCTTTGTGGTGCCATAATCTGCAGTCCAACCGGCATAGACTCACTGGTTCCGGCAGGAATACTGATTGCAGGTATACCCACCAGATTAGCTGCCACTGTCATAATATCCTGCAAGTACATCTTGAGTGGGTCCTTGCTAAGATCGCCGATTTTGAATGCAATCGACGGGGCGACTGGCCCAACCAGAAAATCAACCGACTTGAACGCCTCAGTGAACTCACCAATAAGCTTAGTTCTTAGCTGCTGAGCTTTGATGTAATACGCATCGTAATAGCCACTGCTTAGCACATAGGTACCAATCATAATACGACGCTTAGCTTCACGCCCAAAACCTTGGCTCCTAGAATATTTATAACTGTCCTCTAGTGTCTTGCCGTCGCTAGATGAAAAGCCATAACGCTGACCGTCGTATCTACTCAAATTACTACTAACCTCGGCGGGGCAAATTATGTAGTAACAAGCCAACGCCAAGGGTAAAGACGGTAAGCTTACGTCAACTACTTCAGCACCAGCTGATTTAAGCTTGCTGATGGCTGATTCAACACATGCCTTCACCCCAGCGTCTACGCCGGAATCCATATATTCTTTAACCACGCCGACTTTTGCACCTTTGATCACGAAGTTACTAACATCCGAGTACCCAAGCGGGTCGGAATCTATAGTCGTGCTGTCTAACTCATCCTTGCCGGCCAATATGTCTAACAGTAGAGCTGCGTCAGCGACATTACGTGTCAAAGGCCCAATTACATCTGTGCTGCTGGACATGGCAATCACACCGCTACGCGATACAAGCCCATAAGTTGGCTTTAGTCCAACAGTGCCCGTAAAACTAGCTGGCTGGCGAATTGATCCACCGGTGTCAGTGCCTAATGCGAAAGGAGCCATGCCTAACATGACTGCAGCAGCCGAACCACCAGAAGAACCACCTGGTACTCTAGTTTTGTCGTGCGGGTTTTTAGTTGTCATAAAATCGCTGTTCTCGGTACTCGCGCCGTGGGCAAATGCATCTAAGTTAGCCTTTGCCACCATAATAGCTCCTTCGGCCTCTAATAGATTTACGGATGTAGCCTGATATGGAGCATTAAATCCTTTTAAGATATTGCTAGCTGCCGTCGTTTCGCCGCCAAATGTCAAAAAGTTGTCTTTGGCAATGAATGGTACCCCGGCTAATCTACCGACCTTTTCGCCCTTAGATATGCGATCATCCATGTCTTTAGCGCGTTGCTTGGCTCGATCGCCTGCAATCGAGATAATTGCATCGAAATCTGATGATTCCTCAATTGCCAATAACGACTTATTAACAAGGTCAAGGGCCTTTAGTTTACCGTTAGATACGGCCTGCGCTAGGTTGCTTATACTATCCCATTCTGGCACTACAGCATTCTCCTAACTTTCAAATGATTAGCTTCTTTGGCTGGTGCCCCATTTAGTAGCTCTGTTGGTGTAGCGCCATAATCTTTAATCGTATCGGCCCTCATTGAATTAATCATACCCGTTACTTGGTAAGTCGGTTCGACTTCGCCCAGATCTACGGTTTTAAGCAATTCAACATACTCTAATATTGCACTGATTTCTGTACGGTATTGTTCAATTTCATCATCCGCCAAATGAAGCTGAGCTAGTTTTGCCAAATTTAAGACATCATCACGTGTAAGTTTCGCCATTTCAACCTAGTATACCAAATATAGACAGCAGTATCGAGGTGATTGTACGAACATGTTTACAAATTAATAGACTAGGTCTAATATTAAACATAAGGATAAAAGTTTCTTAAGCTTCTACTGTCCAAGGATAACAAATATGTCACTTGCAGAAATACCAAGAAATGAAAATTTCGAGCTAGAAGAACCCCACTGTGCAGCAATTTTAGATAGCATACAACACCCTCGTGATGACGAGGGTGTTTTTGATTACTCTGAAGCTATGGTCATGCAACAAGGCGAAACCCGTCTATTTCACGGCGTAGCCCGACTTTGTGGCGTCGGGGTGAAATATACCTACGAACAATCACGTAATATAACCGATCCTGTGCCGCTCGGATTTGTTAATGGTTATGGCGGTGTTAAATCATCTTATCGGGATGTCCGTCATCACTCTGCACTAGCAGGCAAGTCGGCATTCACGCTACAACCGGTTCGCAGTATGTCCTTAAAAAATACCATTGAAATGCGTCATTTAGTCCATCCTGAGCTTCTACCGTCCATGGCTGTGTGGGCGGTCATGAAAGCAATTAGTGCTGAGCATGGCATTGAAGAATACGATCTATCGGGGCATTCACTGGGTGGCTTCATAGCCACCAACGTGGCCGAACACAAGCCCGAGAATGTTCGCAGCTTGATACTCGTAGCTTCGGCTGGCCTCGAAAGGCACAACCTAAGAACAATGGCGAAGCGAGGCCCTGGTTTTATACGTCACGGACTTATACCAAGTCTTCCTCATTTAAGGAAACAACTCGACACCAAAAGCGTTATCAAGCAAGAAGCCAATTACATGTTAAGAAACCCGGTACGAACGATAGGTGAGGGTTTTGCCGCCGGCAGATGCAACATAACTAGGCAGGTCAAACACGTTGGTATGATGGGCATAAAAACAGCCGCCCTCCAGTTTGCATCTGATAGATTATTCCTCTTAGACGAAGTCGCAAGTCAGTCTGCGTCAGCCGTTGACATATTCAGTGTTTTTGCAGACCCAGATGCTGGTCACATGGCCCCAATATTAGATCCAGAGGCGGTGGTAAAGGCACAATTAGAACTATTACGAGATCTACACGGTTAAGATTATTACAGCTTTTTCTTGATGTCGTTGATGATATCGCGGAGCTTGGCTGCCTTTTCAAACTCTAGGTTAGCGCTAGCCATGTCCATCTGACCAGTTAGGTCTTTGATAATATGTCCGTACTCGTCCTTCGGTATCTTTTTAAGATTTAATTTAACCCGTTTGGCTTCCTCTGGCAAGTCTGGGCGCATACCTTTTTCGACTGATCTAGAAATTCCTGTCGGGGTTATACCGTGCTTTTTATTGTGTGCCTCCTGAATAGTGCGGCGTCGGTTGGTTTCATCGATTGTACGTTGCATACTACCGGTTACATGATCAGCATACATTATAACCCTACCTTCTTCGTGGCGGGCCGCTCTACCAACAGTCTGCGTCAGGGCTTGCTCGCTGCGCAAAAAACCTTCTTTGTCAGCATCTAATATAGCGACTAAGCTCACCTCTGGTAAGTCCAAGCCCTCCCTAAGCAGGTTTATACCAACAACAACATCGTAAGTGCCTAGCCGCAGGTCACGCAATATATCTGTTCGATCAAGCGTGTCTACATCGCTATGTAAGTATGTAACCTTTATGTTTATTTCGGCTAAATACTCGGTTAAGTCCTCGGCCATGCGTTTGGTCAGTGTAGTTATCAACACACGCTGGTGTTTAGCCACAGTCGCTCTAATCTCGGCAATTAAATCGTCTATCTGCCCTTCTATTGGCCGTATTTCGATAGGTGGGTCAATCAACCCAGTCGGACGGATAACCTGCTGTACGGGCTCCGGAGAGCGCGACAGCTCATATTCGGCTGGTGTAGCACTAACATATATGACTTTATTGACGTGTTTCTCGAATTCTACAAAATTCAGCGGTCGGTTATCTAACGCACTAGGTAAACGGAATCCATAATCAACCAGATTCTCCTTGCGGGCTCTGTCACCGTTATACATCCCACGCACCTG
>JBDTJP010000071.1:0-4944 GCA_039935755.1 Saccharimonadales bacterium (SeqCode) | reverse complement strand
CATGCTTGGTTATGCCAGCTAGCAGTGCATAGCGGGCTACTAGCCTTTGAACGCTACGAGCGGTCAGACGATGAAAATTACCGCTTAAATCAACCTTTTTACTGCCGCTGTAGCGTATAAATAACGGCCTGGTGTTGTCGGTCCGCTTATCAATGTACTGCTGTAACCAATTAGCTGCAGATTCACTTATAAATATTGGGCGATCCTTTTGGCCCTTACCACGGACCGTAAACTCACGTCTCTTAAGGTTTATATGGTCTTTATCTAGCCCAACTAGCTCCGATACACGTAACCCAGAGCTAAACAGTAGTTCTAGGATTGCGCGGTCACGTAGGCCATTTTGGGTTTCAGTCTTAGGTTGGCTTAGTAGTCTGGTGACTTCTTCGCTGTTTAAAAATGTAACCTGTTTGCGCACAGTATGAGCAAGTTCTATTTTGTCGGCCGAAAGGGCAGGTATATCGCGTTTTGCACAAAACTTCAAGAAGCTTCTAAGTGCTATAAGGTGATAATTTTGGGTAGTCTTTTGCAGCTCATCACTGGTGTTGGTACCCAAACGGTTAAGCCAAAGCCTCCATTTACGAATCAGTTCGGCATCAATATCACTGATACTGATATCTCCCGCAAAATCTATAAGCCGCACAAGATAATGGTCGTAGTTAGCTATGGTTTTTTGTGACCGGTTTTGTTCAATTTCTAGATATTCTAAAAAATCTGTTTTTGCTTTTGCGAATCGCATATCTACATTGTACGACATGGCCAAAACGAATCAATAGTACACATTATGTGCTCACGCTTAATTTTGTTATTTTAATCTGTTACAATGAATACAACTAAACAAGGATAACAATGGAAAAAACACTTATCATTTTAAAGCCAGACGCCTTACAAAGAGATTTAATTGGTGAGATTTTAGGTAGGTTGGAACGAAAAGGCCTAAAGCTAATTGGTATCAAGATGATGGCTCTAGATAACTCAATCTTAGCCTCTCACTATGCCCACATTGTGGATAAGCCATTTTATAAGGATATTGAGACTTTCATGCAAAGCTCGCCCGTAGTAGTTATGGCGCTCGAAGGTTACGAGTGTGTGGCTTCGGTTCGCCTGATCGTTGGCTCTACTAACCCACGCGTAGCAGATGCTGGAACTATAAGAGGTGACTTAGCTATAGGCAACGGCCGTAACTTAGTACATGCATCAGATAGCGTAGAGGCTGGCGCCAAAGAGGTGAAGCGATTCTTTACAGAAGATGAGATATTTAGTTATATAAAGCCAAATGTTGGCCAAATTTACTCTCCATCCGAAAGGTGTTAGCTAAAAATAGCTGTTAATAAAATAAAGAAGCTACTTTATTTTTATTCTATTAACAAACTGGTCAAACCCTAACTGGAAGCTATTATTCGAAGTGTACGTATATTCAACCGCAACTACGCCCTTACCTGTGTTTATGTAATAGTCTGAGACTGTCGTTTCAGTAGCATAGGTTGAGGATTTGGGGTAGGTAGTCGAAGCTTTGAGGCTTTTGTGACCATCGATATACAGAGATATACATACGTGCTTTTTCACACCTTGCACATTCCCGAGTTGTTGGCAGTCTGTGTTATTTTGTGGATCTACATATAATTTGATTGGCGCGCTCGGATTGGCACTACAGTCTAGCGAGGCACTATTAGGGACAATGAATACATTCCCAGATTTACCTGTGCATGTACTCGATATCCAACCACTCGGCAAACTATAGCTGACTAGCGCGTCAATGCTTGAGTCGGCGGCGGAATCGTTTGGTGAGCTAGGAACTTTAGGGCTCGTAGAAGTAGCGTTGGTACTAGCATTATCACTGTTTGAGTGTCCAAGTTTCCAACCGACCAATCCAGCAATGATGGCTAGAACTACAACCGCAACAATTATAAGTGATCTAGATTTGTTCTTTGGTGAGATTTGGTTCATTATAGCCTCTTTCGTTTATACGATACGTGATTACATTTTAATTTGAGTGTTGGGTAACTGCGTTTTTAGTTGATCTATGTCACTTTGTGGGCCTTTGTAGCCATTTAGGTTCAGAGACTTGAGCTGAGTAAGTTTTGCTAGCTCCAGGGGCAGGCTAACCATTCGATTATTAGAAAAATCGGCAGTTACGAGTTTAGTGAGCTTACCTATATCCGCAGGGAGTGTCTTCAAACGGTTATTTTCTACATTTAACACTTCTAAATTAACCATGTTTCCTATATTTGCTGGTAACGTCTCGAGCTGGTTATTAGATAAATTCAAGGAGGTTACATCTGTTTGATTTGTAATGGTAGTTGATAAGGCAGTTAGTTTTTGCCCGCTCAAATCTAGTGATTTGCTACTAGTTGTGATTTTAGGGGTATTTTGCTCAGTTTGACCAGTTTTATTACTAGGTAGTACGTAATATCCGACACCAAAAGCAGTTACTAAAATCAATGCGACCACTGCTACGACAGTACTTTTGCCCATATTACTCCATTCCTCTTCATTTGCAGTTACTCATCTAATTGTATACCTAAACGGATTACTTTGTATGATGTTTAGTTTTTCTCGGAGCCAGCTCTCGAGAGAGTAAATAAACGGATGTTTACTCCCGCGGTCTTTCTCGGAGCCAGCTCCTGCGAGAGACCTCGAAGATCGAACCTACGGTTCGAACTCACACCAGTGCGAGTAACCAAGTATAAAGCTCTGCACGAGGCAGAGCTTTATACTTGGTATCCCCAAACGGATTCGAACCGCTATCTGCTCCTTAGGACGGAGTTATTCTATCCATTGAACTATGGGGACGATATATTTCAGTATAACCTAAAAGACTTGAACCTATAAGCCATAAACTGTAACCTTAACCTATATGACAGACAAGTATTTTGCCGATCAGTTTGACGACGAAGAAGTGCTATACGTTTTCCGTAAGCACCCTATTGTTATGCGCAAGGAGCTTATATTGGCCTTGCTTGGGCCATTGCTAGGTGTAATACCAGCTGCTGTTAAGCCGACTTTGGGATTTGGGTGGTTTTATGGAGGTCTGGCAGCCGGTATTGTATTGGGTATTTTGGTGTTTCTACCAGGTTGGATTGCTTGGTATTACAGTGTGTTTATAGTCACAGACCAGAGGTTTATCCAAATTACCCAAAAAGGCTTGTTCCATAGAGCTGTGGTAGATATTGGGCTGGATCAGATGCAAATGGTGAATTATGAAATATCTGGTTTGCAGGAAACTCTGCTTATATTTGGTACAATAATGATACAGACATTTATGGGTGAACTAGTTATTCATGATGTCCATAACCCTGCTAAGGTGCAAAAAAGAATTATTCATATTTTACGCGATCAAGACATAGCATTAGTGACGCACCCTATAAAGAGAAATGAGCAAGATGAAGAAGCCGAAACTGAAGAAGATTAAAAATATTAGGTCTAGGATACGTGAGCGCAAAGAGTCCTTACCAGCAATCGCAGGAGGCCGTAAGAGCGTTCCGCGCATCACTAACGAAACTATAGCCGCTCACCGTGAAGAAGTCATTAGCGGTGCCCGTAAGCACATATATCCGCTAAGACACACGGCCAACCGTATCATTTTTATAACTTCGTCTTTATTGGTAGTTGGCGTCATAGCATTTTTTAGCTATTGCACACTTGCGCTTTACCGTTTTAAATCAACCTCAGAATTCACTTACCGAGTCACACAGGTTATACCATTCCCAATAGCTAGGGTTGGGGGTAGCTATGTATCCTATGAGAGCTATTTGTTCGAAATCCGGCACTACGTGCACTATTATGAACAACAGCAAAAAGTTGATTTTAATAGCCCAGAAGGTAAACAACAGCTTAAATTATTTAAAAAGCAGGCAATTGACAAGGTTATAAACGACGCATATATTAAAAAACTAGCTGCAAAGCAGCATGTAACCGTAACTAGCCAGCAAATAGACGATCAGATTAAGATTTTACGCGCCCAAAATCGCTTAGGGGGCAGTGACAAGGTTTTTGAAGATGTTCTACGCGATTACTGGGGTTGGTCTGTTAAAGATTTCAGGCGGAGCCTTAGTGACTCTATATTGACTCAAAATTTGGCGGAAAGTCTAGATACCGCAACTACGACTAAGGCAACAGCGGCAGAGGCCAAACTTAACAGCGGTACGGATTTTGCGGCTGTTGCTAAAGAATATTCTGACGATACGGCTACCAAAGATAACGGTGGTGACATCGGGGTGGTAGACAGCTCTAAGCGCGATTTAACAGCACAGACCGTTAGTGCACTATACAAGCTAAAGCCTGGACAATATTCACCAATTATTAATATTGGCTATTCACTCGAAATTTTAAAGAATATCGAGACTATGAGTGATGGCAAGATACACGGTGCTCATATCCTATTCAATTTTAAAGATATAACTCCTCAGTTGAATGACATGAAAGATAAACAAAAAGCTAGGGTTTACGTTACTTTTTAGGAATCAGAAGTTGTAAAATGCCATTCTAGCGGCTACGCCAGCTGTATAATGCTGTAGCAACTGGTCGTTGGTCAAAGCGACATTATAGCTGGCAAAGTGCGATATACCTATCTTGCTATAGGCTGCGGCCGAACCGCGCCAAAGTGCACCAAGTGCAATGCCTGTATTACTGTAAGAACCAGTCGGATACGAAGTTAGAGAAACGCCTATAACGCGACCTACGTCTATAATTATCTCTACTGTATTAGAGGATCGCGTACCACGAAAGACTACGTAGCGGGGTATAGTTGTGTCAAAATAAGCGCTTCCTGACGAAGATATGTTGCCAATTAAGTTACGACACACAAACCCTAGGCGTGCGGTTGCACCGGAGACAGCAAAGATATTTACACCTGCGTAGTTAGATGTGTCTTTGCCTTCAGTGAAGATATATCCACCCGCTGCAGCACTCAAGTCAACCCAGCATTCGTAGGTAAAATCACCACCG
>JBDTJP010000070.1:0-7054 GCA_039935755.1 Saccharimonadales bacterium (SeqCode) | reverse complement strand
CTGCCCGAAGTATGGGCGTAGAGGTAGAGGGCTAAAGCATGACGAAATTGCAGGATTTTCTAAGGCCATACATTCAAGATCCTGACGTATTAGCCCAAAAGGTTGTTAGTGATAGCCGTGGCACGATTTTGGCCCACCCCGAGCGAGCTGCGACATTTGTTCGCGACATTTGTGAACTATCTAATAGCAGTGATGGCATATTTCCTGCTAGACTTGCAGTAGCATTGAGTCTCGAAGCAATAGGAGTCGCGCAAAATATCGCCGTAGCGGATATGTAAGTTAATTAAATAATTGTGGGAGGGTATAGAACCCCGTTATCACCACGAAAGGACAATACTATGGCAACAGCCAAAAAAGAGACCAAGAAAGCTACTAAAGCTAAAGAAAGTGAGATAAAAGATGGGGATATTCAAGAAATTGATCAAATTACGGACGGGCCAGATACTAAAGGAAAAGAAGTAAAGCCTACTGCTAAAGCAGGTAAAAGAAGCGCCAAAGCTACCGCCGAGGTAGAAGAAAAGATTGCCAAAGAAGAGCGCAAGCAAACTACTAAAGAGACTGAGTCCGAAGCTGCCGAACGACCTAAAATTATACAAAAGCCTGCTCGCACAACCCTAGAGCGCAAGAGTAAAAAGTTCCAGGAGCTCGCTAAGCTAATTGAGGCAGATAAAAGTTATTCATTAACAGAAGCAATCGACCTAGCCATTAAGACTAGCCCTGTTGCTTTTGATGCTACAGTTGAGATGCACGTGCGCTTAGGAGTCGATCCCAGGCAAGCCGACCAGAACCTACGTGACATGGTCACGCTACCATCTGGCACAGGCAAAACTCTGCGTGTAGCTGTTTACGCTGATGGCGAAGTTGCCGAAGCGGCTAAAAAAGCAGGTGCTGACATCGCAGCCGGTGACGAGTTCTTACAGCAGCTAGAAAAGGGAACTATCGATTTTGATATCTTAGTAACAACACCCATGAACATGGCGAAGCTTAGCAAGTATGCACGCTTGTTAGGCCCTAAGGGACTTATGCCTAACCCTAAGAGCGGTACAGTTACAACCGATGTTGCTAAAGCTGTTACTGAATCCAAAGCTGGCAGAGTTGAATACAGAGTAGATAGCACCGGTATCGTACACGCCGGCATAGGTAAAGTGAGTTTTGGATCTGCTAAATTGCTACTGAACGTAAACGCATTAGTTAGTAGCATTAAGCACAATAAACCTACTAGCATTAAAGGCAACTATGTTAAGTCTGTATACATTACGACAAGCATGGGCCCAAGCATCCCTGTTCTGATTAGCGAAATCTAGTATCTTGCTCACAATAGTTCTGTAGCAACCCGATTATCTCTGTTATAATACGCTCATGATTATAATTGGTATGACTGGGCCTATTGGCCATGGCAAAACGACCTTTTCTGACGCCTTGGCAGAACTAGAACCAACTACAGTACACCTAGAATCGTCACAAGTGATTATTGAGGTTGCCAACGCCTGGCAAGCAGCGCTAAGTGGCGTACCAGACCCATACAACGTCGAGGGGTTAAACAACTGGCTACGAGCCCTGCCGTCAATATTACTCGAGATAACGAGGGTAAAGTGCAGCTTTGAGCAAATCGCGTTATCTCAGAACTCTATCGAAGAACACCCGATTGAATTCCAGAAGCTTATTTTGCATGCCGAAAACTTACAAAGAAACCCAACGCTCATATCTGAAAATATAACAGTGGACAATAAAGAGAGCTACAGGCCCTTGCTGCAATGGCTGGGTGGATATTTGGTACAAAAGGCAGACAGTGGCATATGGTACCGCGAGATACTGCGCCGTGCGCTCCATGCAAGCACTAAGGGCTGCAAATTATGCCTAGTTGGTGGTTTACGCTATCCAAGTGACGCGGCGATACTGCGCGAAGCTAGCGCCATCATTATTAAAATACACAGGCCGGGGCACTTGCAGAGTGATTTATTAGATCCCACCGAGCGTGAGCGTCAAAACATTAAGGCCGACTGCGAAGTTAGAAGTAATGGCACGGTTGCGGATGTTAAGAATTTTGCTAAATTATTTTACATTGACCTTTGTAACAACGATCTAAAAAGTACCTATCAAACTGCTAGCATGTAGCTAGTTGGTCTTGTTCATTACCTTATTAAGACTCGTTAGTGTACGAGTAAAACCACGGATCCCGCCCTTGTACGCAATATAGCGGCTGCTCCAACTTGGATTATATTTGGATTTAAACCTGTGCAAGCCGCTAAAGGAGTAGAACCTATCGCCGTTAGCATATACAAATCTCAGGGTATTATCTATCAGTGTTCGCTCCATATCGGAGTTATCGAGCCCTGCTAGCGGGCAGAGCCCGAGCGTTAGATGCGTCCAATCTTCTGCTGCAATGTGATCTATAAACTTAAGTAACAAATAGTCATTGCTGTTTGTTGGTGCCTTTTTAGTGTGCCTAAGTAGGTCAAAGTTAGCTTCGGAACCCTTATCGGATGTAATTTGGTTTATAAACGCTTGTATCGTGCCGGCATCATCTTTTAGGACTAATACGCTGCATCTCTGCATATATTCCTCGCTAAAGTAACCCATCATAAAGCCTCGTTCGGCACGGCCGGGTAGGCTGAGCCAGTCATCTGATACTTCGCGCAAGCGGGCAATAACTGCCTTCGAGTGGGGCGGGGATAATAGCTCAGTAGTGTAATTTTGCTTGGTGAAGCGGTTAGTGATCTGGCGGAAATACTTATTGTGCCGGGTCGTAGATTGGAAATTAGAAATATCTATTACCGCTTCTTCTCCTATCTTTTGCAAACTATAACCACCTTTTTCGTATAGGCCGTTATATTCAGGCGATGAATGTATTATGGCCGGCAGCCAGTCGTTGACTCTGCATAGCTCAGAAAATCCTTTCAATAGCTCAGGTACTTTATTAATATCTCCGGCCGGGTCACCAACTGTCAGTGCAATGCCACGATGCACGTGGTAGGCCAATCCAGCTGTATGGTATAGGTTAAAGTAATAGAGTTTGTCATGTGGCCAAGTTTTAAAATAATCCTCGCCAGTAGACGGATATTCTCTCAGTAACCGCCTCATTTCGGTTCGGCTATAGGTCTGATCATACAATCTAGCCTTAAGGGGTTGAAATAGCGACACAAACACATATAAAAATGCGCCCGTACTAATGACCGATAAAGAGTCAATGAACAGCCTAGCTCGTCTAGTGTGCGGTACTGGGTTCTTATCTGTTGTTATCTCGAATTGGTCTGCAGTGTAGTGCATAGCCGAGCCTAAACTTATTTCTTGGTGAAAGTCATGCATATCCATTAGCTGAAAGCCGGCAGTGCCGTAGGCTAACGCGACAACCAGGACTAACAGGCTGGTTCTCGCTGCCAGCTTAAAACTACGCGTATCGCTCTTTACGTTAAAGTCATGCCTATAGTGAACGAGACCGAATACGACAATCAGTGGTAGTAGAAAATTAGAGACAAAGCCTAAGGGTGTGGCATGTCTGTGGCCTGAAAACATAGCTACATTAATAATATTTATAAGTAGAATAGCGCCATATACGGGCAGCACTACCATCCAGGCAGTGTGTTTACGCCTTTTTAACAGCGTAGCCAGGTAAGTAAGCGTCAGACCCATCAGAAGGGGCAGACTGGTTAGCAGTGTGCTTAGGCCGTTACGCTCATGAGAGAATATTTGTTCAAGCAGAGTGCTAGCTACTATCATGAAACCGTTAGCAAAAACGCCAAAGGCAACCAGCCGGAGGATAAACTTTTTATTAATAATTCTGCTAAAAAATATCACTGTCCTGATTATACCTGAAATGCTTGACTAGTGTTTAAGCAATAATATTTACAATAAACACAATAACACAACACATAAGTCTACTGTTGGGCTTGCATCATGCATTTGACACACCGTACAATGTATACAAATAGGAGGCAGGGTAATGGGAGTTTTTAGCAATACGCAGATACGCGAAGCGATTGACGACAAGCACATCGTTTGTGTGCCATTTGATGATAAGCACGTCAGCCACGCCAGCCTGGATGTAACTCTCGGCCATTATTACTACAAAACTAGCCGCGAAGAACGTGGTTTTGTATACAACCCCTTCGATAAACAAGACGTGGCTCGCTACTTCGGGAGCCCGATAGAAGCTATCAAACACGAGGATTGGTGCAATGCTAACGGCGTTAAGTTACTCGAGGGTATCCCAAAGGATCACCCGGTTATACCACTTAAACCTGGCGAAAGAATACTTGCCCATACCCACGAGTTTTTTGGCATAAACCCACCCGGTGCGGCCGAGGTTAAGTCCCGTTCTAGCTGGGGACGCAATGGTGTCGCTGTATGCTTTGACGCTGGCTGGATAGACCCCGGCTATATTAACCGTTTGACTTTAGAAATCTATAACCTCAACGAACACGAAACTGTGCTCCTGCCGGTCGGGGAACGTATTGCCCAAATTATATTCCACGAGACAGGACCAGTCGAAGGCAACTACGGCAAAGGCAGAGATGGCGGCTTCAGTGGTAAGTACCAAACAGGTACCGACATAAACGAACTGATTAAAGCGTGGGTACCGGAGCTAATGCTGCCTCGCGCCTATAAAGACAAGCGCCAACTCCCTAATGACATTAAAGGTTTAAAAGCACTATGACCCAGGTAAGCTCCGAGAGCAATGGAATGTTTTTTGTAATCGAAGGTACTGATGGTTCAGGTAAAGGTACCCAAGTGGCCAAGTTAGTTGAGCGCCTAAAGTCTGAGGGTTATGACGTTGCAATGTTCGACTTTCCGCAGTACAGCCAACCGTCTAGCTTCTTTGTTAAGGAATATTTAAACGGCAAATACGGCACCGCCGATGAGGTTGGGCCGTACACAGGCTCTTTGTTTTACGCACTAGACCGTTATCAGGCATCAGAATCTATCAGAGAAGCTCTAGCAGCCGGCAAGATTGTGATCGCAAATCGTTTTACGGGTAGCAACATGGCGCACCAAGGCACTAAATTTGAGCATGCCGAGCACAGACGTGGTTATTTTATATGGCTTGATAACTTAGAGTTTGAGATGCTCAAGATACCTCGCCCCACCAAATCCATAGTCCTAAGAGTTCCAGCTGAGATTGCCCAAGGCTTGGTAGACCAAAAGGAAGACCGCTCATATACCGATAAAAAGCGCGATATTCATGAGGCCGACTTGAACCACATGAAACGATCGGTAGAAGTTTATGATGACATGTGCCAGCTTTTCCCACGCGACTTTACCCGGATTGATTGTGTCAGAGACGACGAACTACTCAGCATTGAGTCAATTGCAAACCTACTTTGGCAAACTATAGAGCCTATGTTACCTGTTAAACCTAAAAAGATCGGACAAGAGGTGAGTAAACTACCCAACGAGACACAAAGTACCAACCCTTACGTTACCAAGACCGATAACGGCTACGTAGTTACACCTACCGGCGAGGCGTTCTTGGCCGATACGGTTACAAACTCCGAAGGCAATGTCTACGCCTTTACAGATAAGATTAATCCCCTAACTGTTGCTGCCGGCATGGCTAGGCTTAGCCGACGCGGTGATGATATGCGTATTACAATTTTGGATGAATTTGCGCATGCAATGGGTAAAGACGAAAAGCTTTTGCAGCGCGTTATATCGGCTTACGGCGATGACTCAGTCCAACAGCTAGTCGGCCAACATATAGTAGTAGAGGGCGCCAGTAACTTACTAACCAAAAAACTAGAGTGGGGACGTTTGGCGGCATACCTAGAACAATCGACTCGTTATATATACTTCGACAAAAAGGATAGCGCTGGTAAGTACAAATACTACACTCCGGAACATTTTGACCAACGTATGACTCAACAATACGACGAAACCATGGACGAGCTATTTGATACGTACTCAGACATGGTACATAAGGCGACCGATTACGTGCGTAGTATGTCGACAGTGCCTAGTGCCGAGCGCGACGTTGCTTGGCAAGGAGCAACTAGGGCGCAGGCCTGTGACGCAATTAGAGCCGTCTTGCCTGTAGCTACAAAATCGACAGTTGGGATTTACGGATCCGGCCAGGCAATTGAAAGTTTAATAATGCACCTAATGAGTGACGGGCTGCCTGAAGCCCAAATTGTTGGTAAGCAAATACTCGAAGAGGCTCGTAAAGTTATTCCCACCTTTTTGGAACGAGCCGATAAGCCCGACCGAGGTGGTGCGACCATGGCCTACATGGCCAATACTCGTAAAGGGGTCAAGGAATTAACCGACGAATACGTGCCTAATATATATTCATCGGATCAAGACCCCGTAACTTTGGTGTCCGTGTGGCCGCGCAATGAGCTTGATTTGGTTTCTGATATGGCCTACGAACACAGCAGCTTATCGCAGAGAGAGCTTAAGGCTGCATCGGAACTATGGACAATCGACCAAAAGCTAAAAGTGTTCGACGCATATATGGGCGAGCGTCTTAATAGGCGTCACCGACCTGGGCGTGCAATCGAAAAGGCACACTACAGTTGGGATTTAATATGTGATTACGGTATTTTCCGTGATTTACAGCGGCACCGAATGGTTGACGATATGAACTGGCAGCTGTTAACACCACGTTACGGATATGAAATACCTGAACTTGTCGAAGACGCTGGGCTTACTGAACTATTTGAGCACTGTTTTGAACTGAGTTTACAACTATACAGCCAACTACAATCTGCCGGCTATGAGCTAGAAGCCCAATACGCTACACTACTTGGTCACAAAATGCGCTGGAAGGTGACATATAACGCGCGTGAGGCATTCCACTTACACGAGCTACGTACTAGCCCACAAGGACACCCTGGCTACCGTAAGCTCGTGCTTGCGATGCACGAAAAGCTTGCGGCCGTGCACCCAATGATGGCCGAGGCCATGAAGTTTGTTAACAAAGGTGAGGATGAAGCCCTAACTCGACTCGCCGCCGAGCGCTACACTCAGTTCAAGCTCTCCCAAATGTAAACGGGTATGAGGGCTAGCCTTCAACCGAGGAATCAATAATCGCTGACATTGGGCCCTCAGCGACGAACCC
>JBDTJP010000069.1:0-7241 GCA_039935755.1 Saccharimonadales bacterium (SeqCode) | reverse complement strand
CAGTTATAGCTGGGCCTCCGCTATTGCCGTGAGAAGCGTCTGCGTTGGTCTGGAAGAGTTTTCCACTCTTACCAGAAGCTTCACGGATTGAACTAATGGTACCATTTGTAACCGAAGGACTGATAGTGTCGTTGTTAACTAGTTCGTTATCAGCATCTCCCGGGTAGCCAAACAGTAGTATGCTCTGGTTCTGTGAAATCTGATTACTACTTATTAAAGATAAGGCTGGGGCATTGTTTACCTTGATCTTTAGCAAGGCAGCGTCGTTTGACTCGAAGCCTTTACCAGCAGGCAGGTTGACGTCCAGGTCTTTGCTTGAGTAGTCTGAAGCTACTATTTCGGCCGATTTGAGTGTATCAGTATCGTCGAAGTTATTAACTATCTTGTCTAAGTCTGTGAAGGATTTTATGTCTGGTGGTTTATTTCCTATAGCAACTATGACTCTCTCGTGTTTATTGGCTAATTTGATAGAGCCCGCAGGAAGGTCGTAAATCTTAGTAACAATATCAGCCCGCGCCTGGGCACTGGCAGTTATTTGTATTATTTGGGCTGGAGTCCATCCAAGATTCGCCTCTGTGTTCAAAAAATTTAAGAATGTAGCGAAACTAGTAGAGCTGCTAAGTATGTCTTTTACTAACAGGCCCGCGGGGTCAGAGGCTACCACATGCCCATTTGTTGCGATGTAACCATCCGAAGACGCAATAAAGCCACTGCCAGAGCCCAGATCACAGCCATAAGGAATCGCCTCGGCTGCGTCCATTGAAATGCCGTAACAAACGATGTGATATATCTTCACAACTGACGGTGAAACTAAATCAGAGATGTATTTTGTGTCTAGTGGCTTGGGTTTCGCTGCGAAAGCCTTAGGAAATAAGGCGCTACCCATGTTATCAATCGAGGCTCCTAGAACTTTTTGAGAATTATCGATGTTGAAGCTATCGATTACTGGTTGGAATAGATCTGGGGTTACTGAGCCACCAACCAAGCCCTGCAAGCGAAGCACGAACATACGCCCTCCTGCAGAGCCAGACCAGTTAACCTCATAAGTAACGGTATTGCTGCCAAGCTTAGATGTGTATTGATAAACCGTCTTTTGTACGGCTACGCCATTTAGTGTATCTGACGCACTGGACACGACTGCAGTATTAAAACCAATGTTTTGGCTAATCGGGAATGCTATAGCGGCCAGTTCGCCATCTGTTTTCCCCGCGTTGGCTGGTTGAGACTTTAGCTGAGCCAATGCGTTAACATCAGGGGTGATTTGAACACTTACTTGGGCAGCGGCAGCAGGACCAGATTCTGTTCCAGCTAGTGGCCTTATGACGGCTGAGTTTATCGGCTCAACTGATCGCAAGTCGCTTGTAGGAATTGATTTGGCGTTACCTTTGGCGTCAACCGTAGTCGCAGCTATAGAAAATGAGTTAGCGTCTGACGCGAGCGAAAACCCGTAGGACGAACGAATTATTGTTAAGCCTGACTTTTGCTTTTGCGTAACTCGTGGGGGTGCGATGGTGTTTGAGCTCGAGTTGTCTCTACCCATTTGAAGGCCCAATTGAAGAATCAAAATAACACACAGCGCCAGCGATATTAACAATAACCCTACGTGTCTAAGTCGAAATGGCTTAGCGTGATGCGGTTTTTGTTTATAAACTCTAGGTTTTTTAGCTCGACGACGAACGCCACTACGCTTAGCTACACCTGCGCCCTGGATTTTATTCCGCTTCATTGTATTCCTTTTTCAGTTTCCTATTTGAATGAAGAATAGCAAATTATAAGCTTAAGCGCAATTTACAGAACAACAGTTATGCACACATCGGCAGCCGATTAACCATCAAAGCCGCTCAAGCAATTACTTACGCTTTAGTACGGCTAGGCATTCAATGTGAGGAGTCCTAGGGAAAAAATTATACCCTTCTAGCAAGACAACGTCGTAGCAATCCTTTAGTAAATCCAGATCTCTAGCCTGAGTGCTCGGATTGCAGCTCAGATAAATTACCTGATCCGGACTAGACTCACAAATTTGGTCAATAACCTTGGAGTGCAAACCAGCGCGCGGCGGATCAACTATCAATGTGCCTTCACTTGGGATACAGTCTAGTGCTGTTTCGGCTGTTGCGCGCACGACCTCTATTTTAGTATTACCTACGTTACGTTTAGCCATCGCTACATTATGCTTATCACTATCAACAAGAATTGAGGCACCCACAGACACACCTATAGCACCAACACCACTATAAAAATCCACTATTGTGTCACTTTTATCACATAAGCCCTTAATTCGTTCTGCGACAAGCTCAAAGACCGGTAAGTTTACCTGGAAAAACGAATGCACATCATAGATAAGTTTTGCATCTATAATTTTATCGGTCAGCGTAAGGTCGCCAGCAATATAAAGCTTACTGGTAATAACGCTAGCTGGGCTTTTGGGAGTAGAATAATAAACCCCTATCCCCTTACATACTTCCGCGAGCCCATTCAGTACGGGGAAATCCTCGTCTTTTACGAACAAAGCCGCCACAGCTTCCCCTGCCTGATTGCAACGCACGATAACGGTTTTTAACTGACTACCCCTGATCCCGGCTGCCTTCAACACTTCAACTATTTTACTAGCTGTTTCGTCAACCGCCGGATGTGCAATACTACTGCCTTCAACAACTCGCTTGCCATGTGTGCCGCGATTGAACAGAGCCAGATGCAGACCCGTATCATCTGCCCAAAAACTATATTCCATTTTGTTACGATAATGCAGAGAATCTTTTATAGCAATAAACTCAATTGGTGCTTTATAGTCGATCTTTTCTCGCTCAAACACCTCTGATAATATCTCTTGCTTGTACTTATTCTCAGCTTCAAAACTCATAATCTGCCAAGGGCTAGTGCTCAAATAAGCATCATCAATCGGGTCAATTCGCTCTGGAGAAGCTTGTATTATATTCTCAGCAACACCTTCGACGTAATGTTTTTTACTCTTAGTTGATCTAATTTGAACTACTTCACCCGGCAGCACATTCCAGGCTAATACTTTGCGACCATCCGGTAATACGCCTAATCCCTGGCCGCCATGGATAAGTTTATCAATCTTTACCTCAGGTAGCATCTATTTACTAAGACCAACAATCAGAACAATTGCGAACGCAAACTTCATAGTAGTGCTGATAAGTACTGCACGTCGCTCGGCAATTTGGTAAGAAACTTTGCCCTTTAGTTGAGAGAAGTGATTACGCGCATATAGTAATAGTCCAATAAATGTCGCTGCGGTAGCTGCGTAAACATACCAAGGGCTGCGTACTTGTCCATAAGCCACTGTCTGTAGCATGTAGCTTGCAATGACTACCCACGGCATAACACCAACGATTGCTCCTAGTGTATATGTTGCCTTTACGCCTCCGTTTGTATCAAGACGTCTACGCTCAGCCAGCCAGCCGAGTACGCATGCCACAATCGTAAGTCCACCTAGTAACTTTAGAGTTGCTAGATCCTGAACGCCGTTAAGTAGCGCAACTACCTCAACAATTAAGGCGCTGACAATTGCCATGTCTATCCAGCGTAGTAAGCTGATTTTAGCCTTCACTAGAGCCTCATAACGAGTCCTTAGACGAGTTGCAATAAGTAGGGACAGGAGTGCAGATAGAACCATTACACCCACAAGTATCCAACGTAGTTCGACTTCGGCAATCACTCTAATAGCTGGAGCAAAAACAGTTTCAGTTTTACTTAAAATCGTGTTCTTAGTTAAAAAACTACCGAATACTTGGTAGCTCATCTGATTCATAAACCAACCAGCCATAACTGCAAGCACTGCCGATAATGCGGCACTAGCTAGAAATAGTGAACGTAGTGGGTTCTTTGTGGTTCGTATCGTCACCTTCGTAGTTGGCTTATTGGCTGCTTTAACTGCCGTCGCCTTAGTTGTCTTTTTAGTCGCCTTCTTAGTTGTTGTCTTCGCAGGAGCTTTTGCAGCCTGCGTATTAGTCTTAGTTGCCGCTTTTTTAGTTTTAGTCACTTTTGATTTTACCTTAGTTGTTTTCTTAGTTGTAGCCATGCGAACACTATAACATAAATGGTACACTTTACACATGAGCGAAACAGCTACAATTGGAGGCGGTTGCTATTGGTGCCTAGAAGCATTTTATAAAGAAATCTTAGGTATTGAGTCTATTGTGTCCGGCTACAGTGGCGGACATTTAGAAAACCCAACCACAAACCAAGTTTACGCCGGCAATACTGGGCATATAGAAGTTGTCCAGCTTGTGTTTGACCCTGCCATAATAAGCTACAGTGAAATTCTTGAGATATTCTTCGTTATGCACGACCCAACTACTCTTAATCGTCAAGGATACGACATAGGTGAATGGTACGGTTCGGTTATCTTTTATCATGACGAGGCCCAACATTCTGTTGCAGATGAGATGATCAAAAACTTTGCCGCTACTAAATGGGATGCCCCAGTTGTCACCAGGATAGAACCATTCAAAAAATTCTGGCCGGCTGATTTAAGCCAACAAGATTATTACGAAAATCACCCAGAAGCAGCATACTGCCAAGTTATAATTAGCCCAAAAATTATCAAATTACGTAAAGAATTTACGAATAAACTTCGAGCCAGCCAACCCTAGAGTGATTATTCAGCTACCTGAACATCACGCCAAAAAGCCACGTATCCCGAGAAGTCCTTTTTGAGTTTCTCTATAGCGGTCGGTAGAGGCTCAGGGTAGCAAAATGCATTGTCTTGGCTCCAGTCATCCCCACTGCCAACGTTAAAGTATTGGCAAACACCCTTCCACGGGCAGGTATATGGCGTGTCACTCTTTTGTAAAAACTCTTGCTTAACGCTACTGGGCGGGAAATACCAGTTTCCTTCTATATATATTAGGTCGTCGCGTTCGGCTTCGGCTATTGTTTGATCTTTCCAAATTGCTTTCATGTGTGTTCTCCTCTACTTTATATTATACACCTGCGCATTAGGTCGTCAGTATCGGCATAATTGCGCTGTGTAATCTTACTTATTCAGTGCGCAAAGCTTCGATTGGGTCAAGCTTGCTAGCCTTACGAGCCGGGAACCAACCAGCAACTACTGCCACCACCATAAGTATAATAATCAGCCCTATGATCTGTACTGGCTGAAACTTAAGTAGTGTTTGGCCGGGCTCCAAAGTCAGCTTGGTGGCAATCCATGGATTAAGTGCCAATCCAAGCAATATAGCTAGGCCGGAGCCTATGACCCCGCCCAAAAATCCTATCCAAGCTGCCTCAAACCTAAACAACCGGTTAACATCACGTTTGCGCATACCCAGGGCTTTCATTAGGCCAATCTCTCGGGTTCGCTGCAGAACACTTATATACATAGTATTAACAACGCCGAATATCGATGCAACCACCGCAATCAACCCAAATGCAGCCACAATACCTTGGAGCACATTTATAGCTTGCGTTAGGAACTTTTGCGTATCCTCAACACTCTGTGAGTAATATCCAGCCTTACTTAGCTTATCTTGAGCAGCCTTAAGCGTTGTCTTGTTTTCGCCGTCTTTAACTTTGGCAAAAACCCTAGTGTACTTTTGAAAATCTGATGTCCCCCTGGTCGATATATCTTGTAGCACGTTAACATCTTGCTCGGACCCATACAAAAGCAGTTCAGTACCCGGTTGCGACGCAGCTGATTTCTTAAACACTGCCGCGACGGTAAAAACTTGTTCGACTGTATTATCAGCTTGAGCATTCTTTAATGACTGTTCGGCGCCATTAATTGCATTTGGACCGCCGCTTTGTAGTGCACGTAAAACTTCTTTGGGATCTAGCGATTTACTTACCGCCAATGTAAGTGGCTTACCAATAGCATCGTTTGCACTCTTGAATCCAAGGGCCTGTACGAATGCCTCGGGCAACAAAACTGCACGGTTATTTAGATTGCTGGGTATTTTGCCCGCAACTACGTCTGGGCTTTGCCTCGAAGAAAAACTGCTTATAGTACCTACGTACTTTTCGCCATTTGTACCAAATAAATACGTCAGTCCAACTGAGGAACCAAGACGCACGTCAGAAATACCATCGGTAGTGCGTATCTTGTCGATGTCTTTGTTGTCTAATTGTAAAACTGGCGTAATTTCTCCGGCTACCCCTGTAGATAATGCATAGTTAGGGTCATACTTTTTAGGTTTAGATGTCTGGCTGTTCGAGAATAAGCTTTTGTCCTTCATAACAATCAACTCAGCAGGATCAAAGTTGTTAGCAATTAGGTCATTTACATAAGCCTTAGCGCCGTTAGTCGCCGCTAAAGTTAGAGTCAACGCGAAGGCACCAACTGCAATCGCCATTGCGGTTAAAATAGTCCGTGCCTTGGCTTGCCTAAGGTTACGGCCACTACGCCTCAGTACGTCAGATAAATACATTTATTTTGCTCCTTTTTTTGGGCTGGATGCTTTAGGCTTCAAATCATTTACAATTTTAGTCACTTTACCATCTTTAAGTTCAATTCTTATCTGGCACTTGGCGGCTAGTTCATGATCGTGAGTAACTATAATAAGCGTACTGCCGAGTTTTTCGTTTATATCGAACAATAGCTTGATGATTTTGTCACCTGTGACGCTATCTAGGTTGCCGGTTGGCTCATCAGCAAAAATAAGCTTGGGTTTATTTACGATAGCTCTGGCTATGGCTAGGCGTTGTTTCTGGCCTCCAGATAAGTCATTTGCGCGACTGTTTAGCTTGTCGGGGAGCTCGACGGCCTCGAGCGCACTACGGACCATCTGCTTACGCTTCCGGCGTCCAACTTTGGCTATCTCGAGAGGCAACATAACGTTTTGATAACAAGTCTGTATCCCTTCCACGAAAAAAGACTGGAAAATAAAACTCATCTTCGTGGCTCTGAATGAATCCACTGCCTTGGTTTTCATCTTAGCCAAACGGCTACCATCTATAGTCACGCTACCAGATGTCGGCCGGTCTAGCCCGCTCATGACATGCATGAGGGTACTCTTACCCGAGCCGCTCTTGCCTATTATTGCGACTCTAGCACCATCAGGAATACTAAAACTAATATCGTCAAGTGCTGTAAATACACTCTCCTTCTTGCCATATACTTTGCTTAGATTCTCAACTTCTATCACTAGTCTATTATAACAAACATGCAAATAGTTTAGTAACTAAATTACTATACCTCTAGGGCGGGCTGAATTTCGGCTCTTTGCTGTGGATACGACAGAAAAGGCTCGATTACAAATTTGTCAAAAACATTAAGCTTA
>JBDTJP010000068.1:0-4396 GCA_039935755.1 Saccharimonadales bacterium (SeqCode) | reverse complement strand
TTGTTCAGCTTTAGCTTTTTTTTGCATATCTTTTAATTTTTGTTGTTGATCCTGGGACGGCTCCTGGGCAGACTGTGACTGTTGGCTGCTTGACTGCGGATTATCTGACTTGTCACCGTTACGATCTAATTTAGCTTTAGCTGACTTGTCATCTATACGGTTGCTTGTGTCTTGGGCCTTTTGTGAATCAGATTTACTGCCAGACTGGTTCCCTTTCGCATCTTGCGGGTCTTTGGAGTTTGGTTTGTTCCCGGATTTATCGCCGCCCGTCTCTTGATCCTGCGGTTTGTCGGGCTTATCGGAATCAGTTTGTTTTTTATCTACTTTTCGTGCGCAAGAACCTTGTGCGATCACCGCCTTAGCTTGGTCATAAACTATAATTGCTTGGTCATATTTTTGGTTGCCGGCTAATAAGTCCGCCTGCATTTCAAGACTTATCGCTAGGTTTATCCTGACTGTGCATTCCTTTTTATCTGGCACATACTTTAATGATTCCTCAAGCTGCTTTTGGGCCTCTTGGTACTTACCGGCTTGCAATAGTGCTGTCCCTTCGTTGAAGGGTGCTTTATAACGCTCCATCCTATTAATGAATAGCAAAGGCTTTAGACGCGAAGCAGAAGCTGAATAGTCCTTTGTAGAATACGCCTTAATACCCCAACTGGTTAGAGCAGATAAACTTACTAGTTTTATCCCTATTATTAGTGCAATAACAGTAAACGGCAATGATCGGAGTAGTAAGCGCCTGCGACGCTTGAGCCTTATGGTGTCGAAGTCCATTTTATTTAAATCAAAGGGTTGATTGTTCATGATTAGTCTTTCCTTCGAGGTTTTGTGGAACGTAACATGGCTAGCTCGTCTAGTAGCTTAGTGACATCTATCAGCAACAAAGCAGCTAATGGAATTGCGAATACCCAATAGACGTCTCTGTAGGTATCTATTTCCTTGCTAGACGCGCGGACTTTATCAACCTTGGTCTGTCTTAGCATCGTTTTTATATCACTTTGGTCTAATCGGTGTACGTACGAAACACCAATTTGTGATGCAATATTACGTAAATTTGATTCGTCAATTTTAGATACAGCGTCCTTTTGTGGCCACGCGTCAGTGGTGCGATCAACGATTCTTGTTGCTGGGTAATCTTTACTGACGTAACCACCCTGCTCCATCATCGTGCCACCAGCCGCAGTACCGTAACCGAGCACTGCTCCCCCGTTTACATATGGCTTTAAGTTAGCAAATGAGCTGGGCTTTGATTTAGCTGTTTGTTCACCGTCGCCAAGATAAAATAGGATACGCTTCCGCTCTGGACGTTCTTGTCTGGCGGTACTCATTTTTTGTTTCAGTAAATCTGCAGCCGAACCAATGTCACTACCATCAGAATAATACGTGGTTTCGGTCTGCATAGTATCAATTAGTGCCTGTAAGGCTGAGGCATCAGTCGTGAGTGGCAAATTATCTAATGCCTTGCTATTGAAAGTTACTAACGTAAACCGAGCCCCGGCTAATTGTGTCATGATAGCCGTCAAATCATGTTTGACGCCATCTAGCCTTGGTTGCTTACCATTATAATCTTCGGCGACCATGCTCGTAGTTGTGTCAACAGCTAGGAACACGTCAAGGGAGCTCGAGCCTGTCTTGGTGTTTCCCCCTGGCAGTGATGGGCGGAAGCCAATCGCTACAATCAGTAATACCATGATCAGTCTACGAATATTTGCATGCATTATTCGCTTGGGTGAACTTCTAGTCTTAAAAGTCTGCCAGCTCGCAAAACCAATCATTAATATAGCAATAGGTAGTAATATCCACCATTTTATAATTGGCTGAAATATCATAGCTCGAGCCTCCTGGTAACGTATATCAGCGTCATTAAGCCTGCCATAACGATGAATATAATGACTTTTGGCTTATCTTTCTGCACTAGCTGAGGTGCGCCCAAAAAGCGAGTAGCTTCTTGCTTTTCTACCTGAGAAATTAATCCCGGTATTGCCGATTTGTCACTAAACTTGTAATAAGCTCCGTCCGTAATTAATACTGAATCCCTAAAGTCTTTGGCTACCTCGTCCGAATAGTATTTAGATGAGTAATCGGCAGGATTAAGTCCGTAAGTTCTAATACCTTTTGATTTGGCTAGCGCGGCTGCCTCTTTTAGCGTAACTATTTGTTGACCAGACACGTAGTTATCGGTTGCTAATATTATAGTTCGTGAGCGCTTTGCTCCTAGGTTATCAAAACCCATTACGCATGAAGCTAGTCCGTCGCCTATAAGTGACGAGCCCTCACCAAGGCTTATGCCACTCGACATGGCGCGATCTTGCGGACTCTTGTAATCGCCTAGCCAGTTGCTGGCATCACCAAGTTGTTTTACCACAAAGTCATAGTCATCGGTTAACGGGAATAAGCTTACAGAAGAGCTGTCGAACACCGATAGACCGATTCGTTCACCCTTGAAGCCCTTGGCTAGCTTGGCGAATGTTTTAAGAATCTCTTTGTCATCATCTGTCATCGAGCCTGAAACATCGAGGCATAGCATTATATCGCGACTATGGGTTTGTGGCTGCTCGATGCTGGTTGATGCCAGTCTGCTACTTAGCAACACTCCACCCATTAAGCCGATAAATACTACCGTCACGCCGAGGTACACTAGTCGTTTGTAGCGTTTCATAGCTGTTTTGTAAGCTGGTAGCTCGGTGTAGGCGCGAGCGTGTGCAACGGGCAATCGTTTATCTATCTGATTCTTGGTGTGCTTCCGGCGTTTTCGCCACCTCAAAACTAAAACTATAGTGATTATTATCGCCCAGATTATGGCTAGCCACCAAAAGATTATTGCCATTTTGTTACCATTTCCCTGGCCATCTTAATACCCTCAGCAGTTGCGTAATTATCTGTATATGCGAATTCGGCAGGATAATACAACGATATGAGTGTAATTAGCGAGTCTATGCCCGTCTTCTTTATGTCAGATAATGTTAGCCTTTGGGCATGCACGCCCTTCGCTTCGTAGACAAATAATCTTACAGTCATGCTAAGACTTTGATGAGCCGAGCGATCATCAAGAGCGCCAGACGCATATTGTTGCTCAATCGTATCAATCAAGCCTAGGTATTTAATCTTGAGGGCGGCTATATCTACGACAGGTTTATTGTTTTTCTTGAGGGTGTGTATAGTGTGTGGCTTCTTCTTGCGAGTCAACATCCAAACTCCAAAATACCACAAAGCCACTGTCGAAATAATAATTACGCCAATAATAAGCCAGCTGCTCTGGTATTGAACTGGACTAACTATGTCATCGCCGTTTAGCATGCTTCTGCCTCTCTAGTAACAAAACTATTTGTGGGATGACGTCTTCTTCGCTAGTTATATCTACGCTGGTAATCTGATGGTGGGTTAATACCCCAGAGGCTTTATGCCAACGAACTTCTTTGTCCTTCTGATATGCTTTTTCAAGAGCCACATCACGCCTTATAAACTGTGGTAACGCTAATTCCTCATCGACGTCATATATTGCCTCGTCGATGATCTCCTGATTACCTGGCGATGAATCGTCTATACGTATAAACATAACCTCGTGTTGGGCTTGTAAGCGCCTAAATAGTCGTTCGTCATCATCTGTAAATTCTGTTTCATCCGATATTATTATCAGCATCATGCGCCTGCGTATAGTCCTGGCAACGTAGTCGAGTATATTGGACAGCTGGCTAGTGTCTGATTTTAGCGATATGTGGTCATCAATATGTTTTAGTAACCTCTCGAGGTGCGGTGTTGAGCCTTTGAGCGGCATGTGTTGCACGTGCGATTTGTCCCCGGCGACGAGCGCAATTAGATCGCCGTGCTTTTGGGCGATATAAGATATAACTCCGGCCGTCATAACCGTAACATCACGTTTGTTCTCGCCGCTTGAAGCAGTCGCAGCCATGCTGCGCCCGGTATTAACGACCAGCATTATGTTGTGCTTCCTAATAGCAATGTAGCGTCGAATTAAAGTCTGACCACTCCTTGCCGTAGCCTTCCAGTCAATATCCTTAACGTCGTCGCCCGGAACATATACTCTTAGATCATCAAAATCCATTGAGCGCCCCTTAAAAACAGAACCGTATTCACCTTCGAGTGCATTACGGACTTTTTGATGGGCAAAGATTGTCATCTTTTTCTGGACTTTTACGAGCAGGCTAGGCATTCAAAGTTCCTGTTATTATGGTGTCTTGGTGTTGGCGAATATTTCATCGATTATAACTTCTGGGTGAACGTTATCTGCGACAGCTTCGAAGTTAAGAATTAAACGGTGCCTTAGGACACTGTGGCGTAGTTGCTTGACATCATCTGGAGTGACATAGTCACGGTTATCCATAAGTGCCAATGCACAGGCGACCTGCATTAAGGTTATGCTCCCACGAGGGCT
>JBDTJP010000067.1:0-6937 GCA_039935755.1 Saccharimonadales bacterium (SeqCode) | reverse complement strand
TGCCCTTGTCGGCCCCGTTTGCTATAATTTACGAAGTTACGCGCGGCCTGGTCGGCCGTATGACGCGACTCGCAATGGGGATTGGCCAAGTGGTAAGGCAGTGGATTCTGGTTCCACGATCGGGGGTTCGAATCCCTCATCCCCAGCCAAGAAAAAGCCACCTGAAAAGGTGGCTTTTTCTTGGCTCAGGTAAGGATGCTAACAAGCGAACATTCTTATATAATGAATACTGATATAACTTTTTCAAAGTTTGTTATGAATAATTATCTATTTAGTCAGAACCTATTAGTCGTTATGAGCCTTTTATGTGGCATATTCTGTTGTATTGCGCTAAAAAGGTTGCATAAAACTCATGGCACGAAGAAGTTGTTGGCTCTTACTGTATATAGCGGCTTGGTCCTATTTGTAGAAATATTATTTTGCGCTAGGCTGTTTGGTCTCAATAATATACCCGTATCTTCATACGTCATCATCTATGTTTGTGATTATATTTTGATAGCAATTATAGTGTCATTGAGTCGTAATAAGTCACTACTTTTGGTGGCAATTCCAGCTTTTATAAGCAGCTTGACATTGCTGGCTCTCACCACCAATGATTTTTACCAGTACTTTCCCAATATAGAGTCAATTTTCGTCCAAAATTACATAAAAGCCCATGACGTATCTTCTATGTCCGAGACGCACACTAAACAACAATATAATGTAACCTCGTTAGAACAAGAGGTGTTTGGTGGTGAGCAAAGTAAAGGCTCAGTAATGGCCGTGAAAATACCTGGTGAGGTTTCTAGTTTTAATACTAGAAACGGATATATCTATCTACCGCCGGCTTACAATGACAATATTTCTTCGAAGATCAAATTTCCAGTTTTAATTTTACTAACTGGCGTGCCGGGTGATCCATCCAGCTGGTTACAGGGTGGCCAACTTGTTAATACTATGAATAATTTTGCTGGTCATCATAAAGGTATTACCCCGATAGTAGTTATTGCCGATCAGTCAGGTAGTTTTACTAATGACACCGAGTGTTTGGATAGTTCTCAAGGGAATGCTGGAACTTACTTAACTGTTGACGTGCCGAATTATATTAAGTCCCATTTTAGAACGTCGAGCGATCCAACGAACTGGGGAATTGGCGGCTTTAGCGAGGGAGGCATGTGTGCAGCTATGTTGACTTTAACTCATCAGCATACCTTTAGACACTTTTTGGATATGAGTGGTGACCCCAATCCTTTTCTGAATAATTACAGCCAGACTCTGCCGGTATTTTTCCATAACTCTAAGAAGGAGCAAGAAAAACATAATATAGACTGGTTACTAAAGCACGCTGAATTGCAGCCTCATTTAACTGCTCAATTCGCAATTGGTAGAAATGATAGCAAAAAATTAATCCGAGAAATGCGGCAAAGTTATTACTATTCCTCAAAACGTAATATTATAACCTCATTCAACATTATCGCTAACCAAGGGCACTCCTTTAGTGCTTGGTCACAAGCATATGGCGATGCCTTACCCAAGCTGTCCTTTTACCTAGGAGCAACTACTTGCGAGAATAGCTGTCGTGAATAGCGTACTCCTGATTTCACCCGCAAAAGTTATGGTGTCATGACAGCCAGAAATGCATAGACCGGACAGGCTCGATCACGATACGAAATTGTTCTAGAGTGTAGTGGTCGACCAATGATACGTACAACACGGAAGTCCGTAAAGTCTAGGCTTCCAGGATTAGTCCGAACAAAGACCGAAATGGTTCCTGACCGGCATGCTCAGCCAGGTGCGACAGCGGGATTTCAGACCTAAGTCCCTAATTCTGCTTTTGCATCTGTCAAGAGAAATATATTGATGAAAAGAGCCGTTAATTCGGCCCTTTTTATTACTAAGCCATATTGCGAGCAGGGTTTATATCGATTGGCTCGTTCGTAAGCTTGTCCCACCAATTGTCGCCATTAGTACTGCCGCCAGACTCCCGCCTTAATTGTGTGATAATTTCTTTTCGCGACTCCCACCGTGCCGGTTTGGTAAACCGAATGTGGAGCGCTCCGTGACAGCTACGGCAGATCGGATGTGCATCATCGAATGGCTTCGAGTAATCCTCGTTGTGTAGTTGCATCTGACCCGTTGTTTGCAAGCAAAGCTCGCATTGCATTGGTGCCGGGAACTCTCCTGCTCTTATAGCTATAAGCAGCAGATTACCAACGCGTGCTCTTTCGTTGCTACTAAAACCGTTATATGACTTCATTACCTTTATATTATAGCTGAGGTTCCAGTCTTCGGTAGATCATCTTATCTTTGACGAATGGGGGGCAACTTTAGTATGCATTTTTGAGACATAGTCCAGACTAGTCGTCCTGTGTTCCATCCGTCCCATTTTAACCCGTAAATCATACCAGACCTGTAAGCTCGTACACCAAAGGCGACTTATCAATCTTCTTTGGCCTAAGTCATGACAAGGATTGTAGAAGCTATCAATAGTAAACAGTCTTAAACTACGCTAAACGCTCGCTTTAAAATTTGTTAGATTAACCTTTAGGTTATGAAACATCTTAAAAAGGCGTTATAATACGGCGAGTTATATTAAAGAACGACTCAGGAGGAGACAGACATGGTCACAGGATATTGCGTTAAGTGTAAGGAAAAGGGCGTTGATTTATCAGCACCAGAGATTCACCAAACAGCAAAAGGCGGTTTTATGGCCAAGGGAAAGCACGAAAAGTGTGGAACAACTGTTTGCGCAATGATGTCTAAAGATAATGCCGAAAAAGCATTAAAAGACGGCGCGACAAAAGCTTACTAAGCTTCTACACGACCGATCGGCGATGATGCTCGTCTTTAACCGTTCGAGTAATTCGAGCCAATAGCGTCTACGTAATATTGTTTTACGTGGACGCTTTTTTATTGACATAGCTAGGGGGATACTACGATAGAAAGACTCAAGCCCCACATAGCGCACGATAGCCATCCGAGGCGGCCTGCCACTCGACCCTGACGTCGTACAGCCTGACGTCTACAAGTGGTCACCACACCTGACACCTTCACTGCAGACTGTTGTTTTATAGGTGGCAGCCTCGGTACACTAACCCGCCACACAATTATTGTTTTATCACCGTCTCAGGTTGACGGCTGGTCAGTTGCGACATTTAAGGATTACGGGGTGATATAACCCTGGATACTACTTCTAATTTTATTAAGTTGGAGTCAGCCAAATGATATTAAGCTAGTCTGGAAGCAATAGTAGCGGCAATCTCTTGAGAACTCATATCTGCAGTGTTGAAAACTAAATCATCTGGCCGCGGGTCTAAATTACAGTAATAATTGGCGACCATTGCCTGGTCAATTGCATAGGTAATGCCTGGCACGTCTCGCTGGGCGGCTCTGGCTTGGCAAACTTCGAGCGGAGCTGTAAGTAGAACGTTGACGAGTCGAGCATCGTTACGGGCTGCAACTGCGGCCAATCGATCAAGTTCGGCAGGGTACTTGGTGTGTGTTTCGATGATTCCACTGCGTGGAACTTGGAGTAGTTGTTCAATAATATAAGCTGCGCTAGCACTGGCGACTTTACGCCGCCATTCACTTGAAGCACTTGGATCAATCATGCGTTTTATGGCATCTGTCTCGACAATGCTGGCATGACCTGCCATACGCGCATGTATAGCCTTCGTCACTGAAGACTTTCCAACGCCAATTGGACCGCGAACAACGTACAGTGACTCTTTCATTTAAAATTTATTATACCATTTATTTAAAATAAAATCTATGCTAGTATGGGCGAATGATACCGGATACCATCTTGTTCGATATAGGCGGCGTATTGAGCCACGACGGCCACGAAACGTATCTGACGGACAGTGTATATGGTCTGCTACGTAAGTTTGATATACCAAATCAAGTAATATTTGAAAAAACAGCGCCAGTATTTCGAAAATACGCCGTGCTTCAGGAGGCAAACGAGCTAGACTTTTGGGATGAAATAAGCCAAGCACTCGGCGTTGAGATTACCAGCAAGGACATCCAAACCGTAAAACGCCGCTTAGACTGCACGAACCATGAAGCGGCGGCTGCCTTTAGGCTGCTAAAAGACCGGGGCATACGCATTGGAATCATTTCTAACAGCACACCTTTCTTCTACCCACAAATGGCAAGGTCACTATCACTAGCCGAATATACTGATTCAAGCTTTTCGTTTTTGTCATATGAAGCAGGGCGACTAAAATCTGGCGGATTATTTGAACTGGCAGCCGCCAAAGCATATCCCCCTAAAACATTTATTATCGACGACCGATTAAAGAATGTTACCTATGCTCAGAATCTGGGATTCACGAGTGAACAATATTCTATTACGTCCGGAGAGTCCCTTCTAGCTTTGGTTCGAGAAGTCGTTGACCCACCTAAGTTGAAAGGTACTGAAGTATGCAAACACTAATCGAACACCAAACACTTCCGAAAAGATTTCAAGATGAAGGTCTTAGTGTACTATTCAGTCCTGCGGCTGACCTCGGGATTAGCTATGTCGAGCAGCTAGTCGGCAAGTCTCGGCAATCACACATACAAGAATTCGAAGGGCCCGAAGACATTGGAACAGTTCAAGTACCGGGGCGCTTCAGGAGTATTGAAGATTATCAGCGATGGGCAGCAAGTAAAGAGCGGTTCATGTTTTTGCTCATCAATGAGCATCGATTGGTAGGACCTGGCGCAACACCCGAACTCGGTGGTATATCTTGGTTTGGCAGTCGTGAGCATCAACATGCCCCCGGCCGCACTGTGACCTTTGCTATGCGTAATTATGCGGCCGATGTGCAACACAATTGGGGGCAATACTCAGGGAGGGGTTTGGCGGCACCGTTCATGCAGATAGCTCACCAATCAGCCCGCAACATATTTGCAGGTGAAAAACTCTGGCTTGACCTTGTTGCCGGCAATGAAGCGTCACGAAAGATGTGTATCAACGCCGGCTATCGAGAGCTTATACGATTTGATGACGACGATCATAACGGCCAAACTAGAGTAGTCATGGTCAATGATACTGCCCTATTAGAAGGTTAGTTTTATCGATAACCTACAGCCAAGCATGGCTATAATTGAAAGACTCCTTAGGAAGTCTTTTTGCTCTGTTCCAATATGATAATAGGCATAGATGAACTTCAAAACCGGACAATACGGCACGCGAAAAATATGACTAACTTGATAGTCGAATCGGCTTAGAACTAGACTCGTAAGCAAGTAAATATTACAGAGTACGTCAACTAAGGGTGAGTAAAGTTTCCTGCATGTTAATTATGTTTCTAAAAAGGACCGTCTATTTAGCTCGTATCCTTCTCTTGAGCTCATACCCGCTAATTGCAAATATATAAAATATTCCGTCAGCCGCAAACTTTCCGACAATAAATCCCAAGGCGTAAGGCTTCAAGTGCTGGGGCGCGTAATACATTAAGAACGGTCGGACAAAAATAGTATCTATGACTTCTGCCGGAGCAAACTCTACCAACAAATTGGTACTGCTTCTATAAATAATAGAACTCAGCCGCTTTAGTAGAGGCATTGATCTATAGGCTTTACCATTAACCACTAACTCGGCTGTAATGAAATAGCCATAAAAACCAATACCTTCGCCCAAAAGCCCAGCAGCGGCAGCGATGATATAAGAGTGTGTGTGGACGAAAGAAATATATGCAAAGCCTAGAGCGAGTAGCGTTCCTAGCAATTCAGCAATCAGATATCTGTGAAGCCATTCTTTAAATTTATGTTTTGTGACTTGTTTATTCATAGCTTACTAATGGGTATTATACTCTGGTGATTTTAATAGGTCACGGCGCATTAGCGATAAGCACCGACACGTTTAGATCAATATAGTAACCAGACTAGTCTTGCTTTGAGGTATTAGACTCCGCTTTATTGGCAATCTTATCACTACGCTCCCTGGCTGTTTGGTAGATCTTTTTGAAGTGACCGCGTAATTGGTCGACGTATCTTTTCGTCCATTCAAACTCTGTTGAAAGCAAAAGTAGCGCCAAAAAAATAACTAGAAAACCTGGCCCAGGTAGAGGCACCAAGATAACACCAACAATTAACAGTGAGGAGCCGACTAGACTGACTACTATTTTGCGCATTATTAGTACTAATTTCCTCATGTGTCAGCATAACTGTAACAGCTGTAACTGCGAGCCGTCAGTAAGATATTCCTGAAGTTGGTGGTGGCGAACAGTTCGGTTAGAAATAACACTCAGGTAATAAATACATGTTGTACTGCACCAGCGGTGTATCTAGCCAGCTTACAGCTGTACACGACAATGCTTGCCTAGCTGAACATCCGGGTGATTTCGCTAAATCTGCTTTAGTAGTCTACGCAATTACTGCAGTACTTGTATCCCCTGCCGTGTTCGTACTATACAAAGTGATTGAACATACACCAAAAACTTCAACAGGAAGGCATAGTAAACTTACTAGAATAAGGCTATTCATGTGTGCGTTTAATACGTCTATCTAGTGTCGTGCACTTAACGATAAACAGCGGGCTAGACTTGATGCCCAGGAAAGGGCACTCATCCGTGTAGTCCACCAAGCAGTAAGCAATATATCCAGACGAGAGACTCTGGCTTGACCTTGTCGCCAGCAATGAAGCGTCACGTAGAATGTGTATTAATGCTGCTAGTCAGGAGCTTATACAGTTTAATGGTAACAACCACGGAGATTGGTCCAGACTAGTGATAGCGAATGACACTGCCCTACTAAGTTCCTGATTTAAACGTATGACTGAGTGAGTTGTAGCCAACCTACTCTCGTAGCGTTAAAAAAGCAATAGTGCCTGAGCTACATAGACATGTTCATCTTGGAGGACGAGCCATCACAAGTAATCTTACTGGCTGCGTTCTTGGTTATCATCATCACGTTAATTTCGTAGTGGGGGCTAGGATAACCGGTGTGACCCGTCATAGTCGTGACATTG
>JBDTJP010000066.1:0-7422 GCA_039935755.1 Saccharimonadales bacterium (SeqCode) | reverse complement strand
CATTGGAGATATTATACGTAAACAACCACCCACAAACCCTGGGGCAGATTTCTACGAAGCTGACTTATTGGGGAGTGGCGACGCAGCAGACCCAGATTTGTTGCAGTTCTGGCTAAATAAATTCGGCTACAATGTATTCGCAGCTACAACTGTTGCCCTGCAACGTGATCATGAACAGAATGTTTCAAGTGTTATTTCTAATAGCGAGTCGTTATTTCAAGATGCTGCCCACGTTACTGCTGCAACCCATGATCTTTTTGCAGAACTAAGAATCATTAGAAGTTCAAAAAAATCAAAAGATGAACTCACGGCACAATACCGTGGGGGCTTTGTTGGTAAATTTGCTGTAATGGTTCAACGAGAAGCTGAGCAGGCTAACTGGATACCACTGAGCCAAGAGATGCTGCAGCCCTACGCAAATTAGTTAGTTCTCCACAGTATAGTTCGTGCCGCCGCAATAATGTTGTACTATTTGTATGATTATGAACGTAGATAGCTTTATTGAAGAATTATCGGGTTGGCAACGTAAACAATGTTCGCTAGTAGTACATATTATCCGTAATTCAGCCGATGGGATTGCGGAAGATTTAAAATGGGGCAATCCCTACTTTGATTTAAATGGAGGTTTCATTAAGCTATTTGTCGCAAAGGACTGGATTAATGTCTATTTTTATAAAGGTTACCTGCTCCAAAGTAAGTTATTAGAGCCGTCTGACAACGTAAAAATGCGTACTGTCAAAATCTATCCAAACAAACCCCTTAACAAAGTTGAATTTACTAAATTAGTTGACCAAGCCATAAAGCTCAACCAAAAATAAATATTCAAACCCATGTGGTGATACTGTACCAATTCTATTTGTAAGAGAAATTGTAAATGCTTTGGTATAGTTACCCCATGATGAATCTTGTATTAGGATACCCCAATCTAAGCAAAGCTGATTTTGATTGGATTCAAGGCTTAAGGAGGGCACACGATAAATTATACGGAGTTGTGAAGCCTCATTTTACTCTTGTGTTTCCAACGAACAAACTACCGCTTGATGATTTTGTGAAACATATCGAGTCAAAAATTGTAAAGCGTTCAAAAATTACTATTAAACTCACCCAGGCAATAGTCGTGGAAGATGATTCAAAAACTTTTTACCATACCTTTTTAGTGCCTACAGAGGGTAAGCAAGATATAATTGAACTGCACGATTTGTTTTATACAGAAGATCTGGCAAGTGAGTTGCGCCAAGATATTCCATTTATACCACACGTTGGTATTGGTACCGATACGAGCAAAGAGGAAATGCAAAAGTTAGCGGATTATATAAATACTACGAGCCCTAACATCGAAGGTTCTATTGAAGCTTTGACTATCGTAGGCTTTGATGGCAAACATGTTAACGACATCAAACAAATTGAGCTAAGATAGTCTTGGCCTATCCAGTAGCGCTGTGTCAATCTGCTCATGCTTGCAAGATACTAGTAAGTAGCTAAATTGTGAGTATGGCAAATCCAGAAAATCCCAGAATCCTTATTGCAACTGGAACTTTATGTGCAGGCAAGACTACCCTGATGAGCAGGCTTGTTTCTAGCCGCGGCTTCCTGGTTTTAGGTGCTGTTACAACAAGAGCACCGCGTGATAGTGATTTTGTGGGCGAGTACAGCTATCTGACTGATCGGGAATTCGACTCCCTAAACCCAGCTGACATGATGTGGAATAGACGGCACGGTTCGCCATCCCGTTATACCATGCTTAGATCTGTGGCTAAAATTGCTCTAGAGGATAAAAATAACATATACACGCGACCACTGTCGCCTCATTCTGCGGTTGAAGTGGCAAACGAATTTGGCCATTCAACTACCAAGGTCATTTACTTGCCGACACCCACAGCGGACGTTCTAGAAAAGCGAGTAATCCAACGAGAGCAAAGCATGGATGAGTTTACGTCACGAATAGAAGGCGAACTAAGCTGGGACGAATACGCTAAGCGTGAGCCGTCTATTTATATGGCAGAGGGTTGCTCGGTTGAAGATATTGAAGCCGAGGCTTTGGCGCTAATGAGATTGCCGACTTAAAGGGTCAGTATTTTACGCAATTACTTACGTACGGCACGATTTTCGAAGGCTCCACAAGGAGTAACCATCCGTCCGGGGGTGCCAAACAAAGAGTCCATGCTTGTAATGGACTCTTTGTTTGGTAAATTCAGGATCAGGCCTGGCCTTGTACTACCTACATTACGATTCAACTAGCTCAATGATTTTAGATTTATGCGATACCGGCGAGTCAGGATTGTGGACTTTTACCACACCGCCAAAACGGTCCCGAACCTCCTGCTTAGAGTACGTTACAACCTCTTTCCCAATACTGCCAAGCCTTATGCTGTAGGTAGCATTACCATATATTGGACTTTCGATTATGGTCGTCATTGATTCCTCATTATCAGCACCCTCACCTACAACCTGCAGTACATAGTGTGGCAGGGGATGCCATGATGACTGGAGTAAACGATAGGTAGTGACAACATAACCTTTGTGCTCCAATTCAGACTTAGCAGCTAGCAGGTCATCGATTCTTCGCCATTCTATATCATACTCCGAGCCATCCGCAAACCTACGCAAGTCATCTTTTATGTCTTGGTCTGACGCCCCGGGTGGAAACGGCTCAATTGGCTCCAAGTTAGAAAAGACGGCATCGAGTTCATTTTGGCGGTCGGGTTTAGGTGCGCTGTTTAGCGTTAGACTTATCTGGTCAGCCACTTCGACCAGCGATTTTATACTATTATCTAAGCTTGCAATTTCTTTGCTAGTTAGGCCGTCTCGCCACTCGAGTAACTTGCCCGTCGTCTTGATAAAGCCACTCCGTTTGATTTGGTTTCTATCACTGATTAGAGACATGTCTGCCCACAAGTCGCGAATATTCGAGATATCCTTCAGAGTATCATCAGACAACCTTATATATCCATGCTCGGTATACTGCAACATGAGGCCAGCCAAAGACTGAGCATCGGCAACACCGAAAACAGGCCTATCGTTGCCGTTGTATTTGTAATCAGAAATTTTACGCCTCAGCTCTAATCCATTGAGTTCTCTTAACCTTTTGGCAGAAATTATTAATGAGCCTTCTATTCTTTGGATCTGATCATATATTTCGTTTCTTTTTGCCAGCTCTGCGGCTTGTCGATCTTGGGCCTCTAACGTATTTATTTGGTTGTGTAGGCTATCAGGAATATCCTCAATTATAATCCCCATGGTAGACTTTGAAACGTCATTGTTGTCAGATTTATCAAAAATATACTTAGACAAATCGATCATTACTTTTTCGACCGCAAGGGCTCCAAGAGCTGCTGTAACCGTGTTGGTTACCGACAATTTTTCAACAGTTCTCTCGAGTATATGACGAGTAAGCGCTATAGTTTCACGAACACTAGCATCGTAGTTGGCGACAAATTCATCACTTTCCTGCTGTAAATCATCTAGAAAAGTGTAACTGCTGTCCGCCAGCCTAGAGAGTAAGGAGTTCGTATCGTACAAACCATGTAATGTCCGCTTAACATGATTGAACGTACTAGACTCGTCTGCCTCTTGGCCCTTATGAGGTAGCTTAATCTTCTTAAAAAGGGCTACTATACTCTCATTATTGGTTGACTTGTCTATTAACGCATCGAGAAGATCTATTTCTGCAAGTTCTCTAGCGTCCTCACCCCTTTGCCTTTGTTTCGGTAGCAATCTAATAATATTGTGATCATCCACGTTTTTTATAAACGTGACAATGTCAGCTAGCCTAATTGTTTGTGACCTTTTCAACTTAAACGCGAGCATTTTTATATCTGGTGATTCCGCTATAGCACCTGCTAAATCGTTACTGTCCATTACAGCTATCAATCGCACGGCTTCGGCCGAATCGGATGCCATCTCAACTTGGTCCATTGGTGTAGAAGATAGGAATGATCGTCCTGAGTGTTCTGATAGCTGTAATACGATGTTCATGAAATGCAGATCACCAGTGCCGCCTTTACTTCTGTATTTCTCATAAATCAGATCTATTGAATCATCGCTGTCAGAGGAGCCCAAAAGAAATGCAAACGAAGATGCTACCGGGCTGACGTAGACCTCTGTGTCAGTCAGTAACCTAGTTGTGAAAGAGTTGATAGTGTCAAAATTATCTTCGACACATCGCCTGACAACGTCAGGCAACTGCTCGCTTGTTGTTCCCTCCGCGTCGTACCTCGAAAGTGGGGCGGAATAGTCCATAAGCTCCGAGGTTAAGCTATGAAACTCCCGAAACTGGCTACCCAGAGCCCTCGTCCTTGAAGAAACATGAGCTAGGTTAAGTAAATCCCTTTCGATCCCCTCTGGAATATCGGCATCAGTCAACTCGTGGGCGAACTCCGAGCTCCTCGCAAGTTCTCTAATTGTTTCAAAGTCATTTGACATATGTTTAATGATACCATAATACTGTATATAAGTCAATATTGTTATGTGGATTACGGTCTTTAATATCGATAGGCGTCATCTTGGAATCGGCTTTATAGCACCTTGGGGTACTGAGTTCATTCCAAAAACAGAAAAGGATGGTTGTAATTAGTAAACTTAGAAATTAGTGTGGGTCTAGCTTCGTTGATCATGACGTAAGATAATATCACTCTGATATACTTTACCTATGTCTGAACTTGCAAACATTATTGGTGATTACCCTGCTTTCTTAGAGGATATATTAGGAAGAGTAACTAGCAAGGGTTTTGATTTTAATGACTTCTCCCAGATCGACCATATGTGCTACAGAACGACTTCGCTCGACAACTACGCACAGAAGAAGACCGAGCTCGCCTCTGTAGCTAGACTACTTGGCGAAACTATAGTTAACGAACGGCCAATTTCTACTTTTCGGCTAAACGAGCCAGTTATACACGAGTCTTGGCGAATTGATGCGGTGGAGTTACCAGCGCCCAAGGCAGGAAGACAAGATAAAGAGGGACTGGAACATATTGAATTTATTTTATTCGATGACTTCCCTACTTTCCTTAAAAAGTATGAAGGTAAGCCTTTTGAAATGCGGGCTGCAAATAGAGGCATTAACCCTGAGATTGGTTTGCAATTAGGTGGATTGTCTGTTAAGTTTCACCTGCTTAGCCTACCTACAGTGGTGTATATCGAGCATAAGATAGGCATCGACGAAGTAAAAGACGGCCAGTAACGTGTATATAGAACTTTGAGTCTTAGGCTCAGAGAGATTTAATACTTAGCAGAAGCTGTGATTGTAAAAAAATAGCTTTAAGCATAAGCTATATCCATAGTTAAATTAATTGAACGGATCTTAAATGAAAAATCGTAGTCCCGCAGCAGTGCTAGTATTCTCTGTTTTAACCCTGGGTATCTACTCTTGGTATTGGGCTATAAAAACCAAGACCGAAATGAATAGTAAGGGTAATGCTATTCCAACGGCATGGATTTGGTTAATTCCAATAGTCGGAAGTGTTTGGTGGTGGTGGAAGTACTGTGAAGCAGTAGAGAACGTCTCGCAAGGTAAGATGACCGGCGTTATAGCATTCTTGCTAGCATATCTACTAGGCTCTATTGGCTTCGCCATTATTCAGGATACCTTTAACAAAATCGCTCCTGGTACAGGTATCGCTAATAATATGCCCGTTAGCCCTCAGCCTGCTTTCGGCACTCAACCATCCTTCAATCCACAGCCGCCAGTTGACCCGCAGCCACCTGTCAATCCACAGCCGCCAACAATCGTTCAATAGAGGTTAGTTGTATTTGGCGCTCATAGGCATTAAAGGGTTATAATGGCTTTGATGACATTTGTTAAACTTTCACCCAAGCAGCTGCGCGAGCACAAAGGCAAGAGCTTTGTGGGCATAACAGTAGCCTTTTTATGTCACGACGGCAAAGGCAATTTACTGCTATCCAAACGCAGCCAGAATGCCCGCGACGAGCGTGGACGCTGGGATAACGGTGGTGGGGGCCTGAAACATGGAGAGGCAGTCGAGGCTGGCTTACGCAGAGAAGTAAAGGAAGAGTATAGCGTAGAACCTATTAGCACCGAGTTTATCAACTACTTTGATGTTTTTAGGACCGATGATGACGCCCAACCAACCCACTGGCTGGCCATGTGTTTCGCTGTTTTAGTCGATTCATCCAAAGTTAAGATCGGTGAACCAGATATGATTGACGAACTCGGCTGGTTTACCCTGGATAAGTTACCAAGCCCAATGCACTCGCAATTTGATGTATTTATGAATTTACACGGTGACAATCTGCGCCAAATACTTTCCCGGCGATAAGCTTTATCAGCTTTGTTATACTGTACATTGTGAACTTAGAAGGAAAACTCCAACGATCAAAAAGTACAGAGTGTATTAATTTTTCAAAATATCAGCCATCAAACGTATCCGACCCTCTTGTAAAGATTAGTAGCACAAGCGGGATGATAGTTGAGCCATACTGGGCTCTTATTGATAATTGGGAAGGTAAACGATACGCCGATTACATTTCGAAGCATCCCGAATATGATGGTATCTATGTCAGGTCAAAGCTCGCAAATAGACTGAAATTAGCTGCTGATTCACTTGGCGATGACTATAGACTAGTCGTACGTGCGGGCCACCGCCCCATAGAAGTGCAAAGGGCTCTACTAGCGGAATGTGCCGAGGATTATAAAAACGAGAACCCAGAAGCTTCCCAAAAAGAGGCACTTGAACACGCTCGTACATTTGTCAGCGACCCAGACATAAAGCTAGCGCCGCACGTTTGTGGTGCTGCAGTAGACATCGAGCTAGCTGACACCGTATCAGGTAAGCTCCTCGATTTCGGTAATAGGATAAATAAAGACGAGAACGAATCCTTTTTGCACTACCCTAATTTAACAAACTTACAGAAGCACAATAGAGAAATCTTATTAACTACCATGCTTGGTGCAGGATTTGCTAGCTGCATGCCTGAGTGGTGGCATTATTCCTACGGCGACCAAACGTGGGCCTGGTTCTACGGCCAGCAACATAGCCTATACAGCCCAATAGATTTATAGGCGAAGCGTAAACAACTCGAATAATATTTGTTAAGTTTATATATTATTTTATGTTGGGTATCCGTTTATTTGATACTATAAGCACATGGACGATTTTGAAAAAAGGCTGCGTACGATAGAACGGCGCAATAAAAAAGTTGAGGATGATAAAGCCTGGGAGACCAGTTGGTCTAGACGACTGAGCATCATGCTATTAACCTATCTGGTTGTAGTAATATACCTACGCTTTGTCGTACATATAGAGTCGTGGATTAATGCTCTTGTCCCTGTCATCGGATTTTTACTATCCACGTTAACAATTTCATTTCTCAAAAAGCAGTGGCTCGGCAGACATAAATAAAACGCTAGATTAACAAAATGAGACCTTCACCTGTTACAGTTGACAAAAACAGCTTTACTTG
>JBDTJP010000065.1:0-3621 GCA_039935755.1 Saccharimonadales bacterium (SeqCode) | reverse complement strand
AAGTCAGCAAAGACTAGCATGACCATTTTTTTGGTTATTGTTGTCGTAGTTCTCGCTCTGGCCCTAATGGCCGGTCCGATAATTTACTATCAAGTCCGTAAGGTGTTCCGTGAACAAAAGAACTTTGAGAGGGGCCTAAAAATGGTGCCCCTACACATTCAGTTGCCGCCACCGAGCGATGATATAGATGTGGGCACTCGGGATATACGTGACGTAAACGAAGAAAACATATCCAAAGCACAAATAATGTACGACATTATGCACAGTAGCTTTAAGAAGGGTTTTAAGAATCAATTTTACGGCCAAAGACATATGGCTTTTGAGATAATTGGTTCAAAAGGCTTTATAAATTTTTACGCAGCAGTACCTCTGGTGCTCGTAGACGTAGTTAAGCAAGCAGTTATAAGTGCCTATCCAACAGCCAGGCTCGAGGAAGTACCTGAGCATAATATATTTAGCCCAGTTGGTAAGATAAGTGGTACGACTGGCGGTGAGCTAACACTTAAAGAGCCCTTTGCCTACCCTATTGCTACCTACCAGGATCTTAAGAGGGACGCCATACAGTCAGTTTTAAACTCTTTATCTACCCTAGATAAAGAAGACGGCGCAGGTATACAGATTATGTTCAGACCAGCTAATCCTAGCTGGCGTAAGCAAGCTCAAGCAGTCGCTAGCCGAAAACGAAAAGGGGGCTCAGATAGGAAGGGCGGCGATTTAGCTTTTTGGTGGCTAAAGCAGCTATCTACAGCTGCCGTAAAACCTCCAGAGGATAAGAGCAAGAAGGGCGAAGGTGGCGGTTCTGACAAGCCAGACCTGTCTCCAATGGATCAAAATATTCTTGATTCTATAGATGATAAGACCCGTAGCCAAGGCTACGAGGTACAGATTCGTATAATTGCGTCATCTAATATATCTCAGCGTGCTCAGACACTTTTGCATAACATAGTTGCTACTTTTGCTCTGTATGACTCACCGGGTAAGAATGGCTTCAAATTTACGCCCGCCAAAGACATTGAACAGTTTGTCACGGCCTATATAATGCGCTTTTTCCCACAAGAGAATAATCAAAATATATTGAACGCTATAGAGCTAGCCACTTTGTTCCACTTCCCGGATCAAAAGAACATTCCAACCTCTCAACTTGAGCGACAGGCTAGCAAGCAGGTAGACGGTCCGCGTAATATGCCTGATAACGGCCTAGTATTCGGATACAATATATTTAGAGGGGCTAAAAAGGCTATAAGGCTAGATCTTAAGGATCGCCAAAGGCACGCGTATGTGGTCGGTCAAACTGGTACAGGTAAGTCAGTATTCCTAGAAAATCTAGCTTTCCAGGATATGATAAACGGCGACGGTTTCGCTTTTATTGACCCACATGGTGATACGGCTGAGCACTTGCTATCTATGGTGCCTAAGGAGCGTACTGAGGATGTAATTTACTTCTGTCCGGCCGAAGTCGACTACCCGCTAGGATTAAACATATTTGAAGCTAAGACAGCGGACGAGAAGGACTTCTTGATACAAGAAGCCATTAATATGCTAGAAAAGCTTTACGATCCACAGGGACAGGGTATAGTTGGGCCACGCTATCACCACATGTTCCGTAACGCGGCATTGCTTGTTATGGCGGACCCAGAGGGGGGCACTTTTGTTGATATACCTAAATTATTCACCGACCCACAATACGTCAAACAGAAGCTAAAGCATGTGACAGATCAAAACGTTTTAGATTTCTGGGAGAGAGAAATGCCGCAAATGATGCGCTCTAACGAATCCGGCGACGTTGTCAGTTGGTTTGTCAGTAAGTTTGGGGCCTTCTTATCAAACAGTATGATGCGCAATATAATTGGGCAAACTAAGAGCGCGTTTAACTTACGCGATATCATGGACAACAAGAAGATACTTCTGGTTAACCTAAGTAAGGGCCGCACAGGGGACCTTAACTCCAAATTACTCGGTATGATTTTTGTTATGAAATTCCAGGCTGCAGCCATGAGCCGATCCAATATACCAGAGGACGATCGAGTTGATTTTTGTTTGTACGTTGACGAGTTCCAGAACTTCTCGACTGATTCGTTCGCAACCATTATGTCCGAGGCCAGAAAGTACCACCTGAACTTAATCGTTGCCAACCAGTTTACTACTCAGTTGTCGGATGAAATACGTGATGCAGTATTTGGTAACATGGGTACGATTGTGGCGTTTAGGGTCGGTCAAAACGACGTTGATTCGTTGAGTCGCTATTTTCAGCCGTTATTTGATGGCGATGACCTAGTACGAATACCGAACTTTAATACAGTGGTGAGGACGCTTATAGATGGTGTCCCAACGCAGCCTTTCAGCATGGCGACCTTACCTCCTTTAGGAAATTATAATCCCAAGCTTGGAGAGGCTTTGAAACAATTGTCTGCTGCGAAGTACGGCCAGCCACGCGCGGTAGTGGATGCTGATATTGCTAAGCGCATGAAGACAACCATACAGCCCAAGCCTAGCTTTGGTAGTAACCCTGGTGGCGGTTTTAAGTCACCCTCTAGTCCGTTTTCACAGAGGCCTGCGACAGCTGCAGGCGCAAAACCCGGGGCTACTAAGTCAGCCAGCCCGTCATTTCTGGATGACTGGTTAGCAAAACGCCGCCAACCATCAAGTGCACCGCAGAATAGTGTATCGCCTATGACGTCCGCTCAGCCTAGTGTTAGCCCATTAAACGACACTAATGCCGCCAACCCAGTTAAGCCACAAACGCCGATAGGGAGTGTAGGTTCAACTAATTATATGGAATCAGCCAATCAGCAATTAAACGACAACACTAAGCCGCCAGTCGAAAAGCCTCCGAAATCAGACGGGGTTCTCCATGTTAGGGGTTATGGTGATAATCAATCTAAGCCCGAAAATGAACTCAACAATACTATTCACATCGATCGTGATGGCAATATGTCGTCGCCTAATTAACCTATGTGATCTCGTTGCTAGTGGCTAATTAAAGTTAATATTAATAACGTTGTTTACGGGTGTGTAACATCCATACGACTAGTTCAATGAGCGCTCCGAGAGCGAAGCCGCCAATGAATAACAGTAATAGTACTAAATAGTTGTAACGAAAGCCGTAATGCTTACTGGTATACAGCAAGATAGAACTACCTAGGAATGCGCATATACTGCCCCCGAGCAAGCCAGAAGGCCGTGCAATAGTTTGTGCGCCTATATTACTTACGGCCTCGACAGCGTCGTTATGGATAACCTTACTGAACGCCTTGGATGTTTTAGGTAGTTTTTTCTGGATCTTCTCGAGGCTTCGTTTGTAAGCTTCGCTCTTAAGGGCTTGTTGTGAGCCGAACACGTTCTCCTTAGGAGCTTTTTCGCCATCGGCCAAGTTCTTTTTAGCCGTTTCCGAACTAGTGGATTCAATCTTAGCTTCGTTCGAAAGTTCGGTTTTATTTTTCAGAGCCTCGTTGTTTTTAGATCTCTCTAGATTTTCAGCTCGAAGATTGTCTATTCGTTCTCGTTGTTCATCGCTAACTAACTTTTCGGGTTGCGAAGCACGTTGTTCTGGCTTATTAGCTTTTTCACTCATATCTATACGCTCCCGCTACTCGCGAATTCTTCGCGAACTATTGTTAATTC
>JBDTJP010000064.1:0-3743 GCA_039935755.1 Saccharimonadales bacterium (SeqCode) | reverse complement strand
ATTAGCTACCATCCCACCAACTGTACACAAGTCTCGCGAGGCCGGGAAGCTAGGCATCAACGCATTGTGCTTCAAAGTCTCAACTTCAAAATCCCTATAAAAGACACCCGGTTGTACGTGAGCTGATTTACTATCTACCTCAAATATTCTGTTGAAGTGCTCAGTCATGTCCATAAGTACGGACTGATTAATTGCACCGCCGCTCATATCAGTGCCGGCCGCTCTGGCTGTCAGGGAAATGTGATGATTATGCTTTTTTTTGCTTTCACGCACGTAATTAACGGCACGCTTCACGTCTTCGCTGTCTTTAGGAAATATTACTACCTGAGGTACTAGCTCGAACATGCTCGCGTCGTGGCTATATTCATCGCGGGTTACAGAGCTGTCGTCTATCTTGCCAGTAAAACCTGCATCTTGTAATTCTTTTTTGTGTGATTCCATACAACGATAGTTTACCATAAGTAGTATGCTACAATGTAGAAGAAATAGGTTTTCAAAATAAACATATGAAAAAACATAACGTAGTAATTGTTGGTGGTGGCTTCGGTGGTATTAAGACAGCGCTAGATCTATCTGACGATGATCGCTTTCGGATTACACTAATCACCGACCATACTGACTTTAGGTATTATCCTTCATTGTATCGGACCGCAACTGGCGGTAAGCGTGTCTTGTCGTCTATCCCCCTTTCAGAGTTATTTGCAGGCAAAAAGATTAATATAATTAATGACACGGCTATAAGTATTGACCGCAAGGCTAGGACCGTTTTGACCAAAGTAAAACATGTCGTTGGCTATGATGCACTGGTTCTCGCTATGGGCGTCCACACCAACTACTTCCACATACAAGGCCTCGAAGAATTGTCGTACGGGATAAAAACAATCGAGGATGCTGAGAAACTTAAGCATTACCTCCACGACCAATTGCTCATAAATAAAAAGCCAGATTTAAATTACGTAGTGGTGGGCGGTGGGCCAACTGGTATAGAACTGGCGGCAGTGTTGCCTGCTTACATTAAGCAAATAATCGCTAAGCATGGCCTGCAGCCAAGAAAGTTTCATGTCGATTTAGTCGAGGCATCACCCAGGCTAGTACCTCGTTCTCCCAAAGATATATCTAGGCGGTTAACCAGGCAATTACGTAAACTCGGCGTTAAGCTGTATCTCAAAACTACTGTTCAAGCGCAAACAGTAGAGGCGTTAATGGCCAACAACAAACCAATCCGGAGTCATACTGTTATATGGACAGCCGGTGTTTCTAATAACTCGTTCTTTGCAGATCAAGGTTTCCAGCTAGCGGGCAACAGCAAGGTTCGAGTAGACCAGTTCTTACAGACTGAAATGGGAATATACGTAATTGGCGACAATGCTGACACACCATACAGTGGCATGGCCCAGACAGCACTATACGACGGTAAGTTTATTGCGCGCAATCTTAAATTGCTGGCCAACGGAGCCGAGCCAAAGCCATATATTGCAAAACGACCTGTCTATGTATTTTCAGCTGGGCGACGATGGGCGGCAGTACAATGGGGGAGTTTACGTATCTACGGGCGCTTAGGATGGATGCTGCGATCAGTGGCCGACTTGATAGGCTATCATGACTACGAACCATGGTGGAGAGCTGGCAAACGCTGGGTACAAGAAGACGACAGCGAAGAGTCCTGCCCAACCTGCAGAACTAGCCCCTCTGTAGCGGCCAAATAACACGAGCCCTTATCGACTCTAGCGGTATCCAGCCAAAGTGTCTACTATCTTGGCTAGCTGGACTATGATCACCAAGAACATACACCTTATCGTTATCAATTTGTTCAATTCGGCTCACTCGCTCGCGACCATCGTGATTTAAGACAACAACCGAACCTGGCTTGGCTTTAAAATATCTAGACGCTACTAGCCATGTGCCGGGTGGCAAGAATGGTATCATGCTATGGCCCGTAACTCGTCGAAACATAAATGGTAACTTAACTTTCACGGATCAATTATACATCTAAACGTTGCCACAAGACAGGCGCTTACAGTTACTTTTGGTTGTCTTTGCGCCAAGCATCTATTGCCGCGTGGTGGCCAGTCAGCAATATATCTGGCACTTTTAGGTCACGAAAAACTTCTGGACGTGTATACTGCGGAAACTCAACAGTCTTATCATCAGCTTGGAATGATTCAATTTCAGCAGAGTCTGCTCCTCCGAGTACTCCAGGCAATAACCGAACAACACTATCGATAATCACCATGGCTGGCAATTCGCCGCCGGTCAAAATATAGTTTCCAATTCTGTACTGTAAGTCTACCCACTCCACCACTCTTTCATCATATCCCTCGTACCGAGCACATACTAATATCAAGCCTTTGGCATCATTAGCTAGTTGCTTTGCGTCTGACTGCTTGTACAGCTCTCCGCGGGGGGTCGGTAGAATAACTATTGCTCCTGGATCATTGGCACGGGCAGCCTCTATAGCTGCGACTAGCGGCTCAGGCTTGAGAAGCATGCCATCGCCTCCGCCATACGGTGTATCGTCCACTGTGCGGCGATTACCGAGCCCGTAATCGCGTAAATTGATATACTCGTAGCTCACAATGCCTTTGTCTTTTGCCTTGAACAGCATACTAGATTCAAGTACACCTTTGAACATTTCCGGGAATAAGCCAATCACTTGTATTTTAATCATTTAGGTTATATTGTATCACGTTTAGGTGTGCCGGTCTTGGATAACTAAGCTATCACGGGTAACAAGGAACGGTAAATACTGGCGCTCAATTAGAAATTATTATGCCCCAACAAAACAGCCCCGATAAATCAGGGCTGCATCGTCACATAAAGCTCCAACCTTTCGGTTGCTCGCAACGAGCTTACTGTTTTTGTTTTTGTTTGCCTGTTTCGCTGAAAGGATCCAGCCGAATATCATAGATTATATATCTAAATCGTCCAGTTCTTCAAGTTCTTTACGGGTCTTACTTACAACATCATTGTGATTATCTTCTTCAATGGTAGTTTCAGCCTCTACAGGCTCGTTGTTTTTGACTGGGGTATCCTGGCGCTCAGTATCGTTACTATCAGTAGCCACATCGTCGGCCTGACGGCGGACAGGTGCTTCACCGTTATCAATAATCTTTAGGTTGTAGCGCGCATCATTTTTTGTACCTAGCGCTCTGAGTAATGTACGGAGGCTCTGGGCAGTTGCACCACGCTTACCGATAACTCGGCCTAAATCCTCTGGATTAACGGTCAGTTCAAGCAATACACCCTTCTCGTCGATAGTCCTAGCTAGACTAACATCGTCTGGGTAGCCCACAAGTGATTTGACTATAAACTCAATGAACTGTTGATCTATGCTGTTGTCCATGTATATCTCCCTCCGGTTAATGTCTGTCGGCAATATCTATTATAGCAGAACTACTAGTCTGCTGAGTCGGTTGCTTCAACAGGGGCTGTTTCTGCAGTTTCAGTAGGAACTTCGGCTGTTTCAGCCTTTGGCTCGGCTTTGGGTTCAGCTTCTGGTTCTGGTTCAGAAGCCTCAGGAGCTTCGACAACCTCTACTGGCTGATTCTTGCGAAGCTTGTCACTATTACGAATCGTTCGTGATTTAGGTGCTGGCATTTTAACCCAGCCTGGTAATTTAATACCTTGTTTTTGTAGCAAACTGACAACACGGTCAGATGGTTGTGCGCCATGTTCCAAGTAAAATTTTACCTTGTCTTTGTCGATAACGACTTCTTTGCTATGTGGGTTGTAGTGGCCTAGCT
>JBDTJP010000063.1:0-2814 GCA_039935755.1 Saccharimonadales bacterium (SeqCode) | reverse complement strand
GAGAGCGCGTCACAAAACTTGGGTTTGCATCGATAGTGGCCCATCCGCAAAGACTATCGCGTAGCGACTCAAGGAAGCTCGAATTGATTGGCTATGATGGCCCCCAAGATGTCTATCGGCGAATTATTGAGACTGGCTCAAACATACTACCGCCCCTATCCGTTACTAAATAAGCTTACGCGTGGAAAGTGCGATTGGTTAGGATACCTAGATTTTGCACTTCGCAGTTATCGTTCTATTAAAGGAATTAGCTCGACACTTATAGGCCGCGCAACAAGCTTTGATGCTAAATCCTTAAGGCTGACATCCTTAAACTCATAGCTAAAATCATCTTGCTCAGATGCAGGAATGGCATAAACTACTCTTGTAATATTTGCCCATGCAGCGCAGCTAAAGCACATTAAGCATGGTTCGTGACTACCGTACATAACAGCACCATTCAAGTTATAGTCACTGAGTTTTGTCGCGGCTTTTCTTAACGCAGATATTTCTGCGTGCGCAGATGGATCATTGTTTTCATGAACGTGGTTGAAATCTTTAGCAATAATCACACCATCCTTAACGATGACGGCTCCAAAGTTATAAGGCACTGCGTTTTTGTTACCTTCATCAGTAGCTAATTGTAAGAAATATTTATCATCTTTCACAGTGCTATTGTACCAAAAATTACTCGTGTGTGGCGATTAACAATAGGCAGGGTCGCTATTATGTTTACTGGTTCAGAAATAGGCCCAACTGGACATGCTTGGCGATAGCCCCACAATTGCAGGAATTGCCTCTGGCAGATACTTTTGATTAACAAACATGTACGATATGCTGCGTGAATGTCCTTCGATTAGAACTTTTTTACCCGAAGAATTTTCAGCAACTAGAATAATAGGAGGCATAGATACGCCTTGTTCAATGCTGTTGGCTATTTGCTTAATCAGCTTAGCGTCAACGTTTTTGGCTATTCCGACGTCCTTCAGCTTTTGAGCAGTCGTAGAAAGCAGACGTTCTTTTGCAGTCATTTCATCGCTACTCTTCAGACGATATGACATAGCTAGCTTTCCTATGCTAATCGTACCTACAAACCATTCCGTATCCGAAGGAAATGATGTGAAGAGTTCTTTATCGGGCCAGCCTCTGCAAAGCCCCAAAACTTCGGTTCTCTGTTCGTTTTGCACTTTGTCAGAGTAATCTGGATGCTCAAGTAAATCTTCCTTGTACCCAAGCATGGATAATGCCTTTAAGCTGCCCGATCGAAACCTAGAAGAATGTAGCTCGGCTTTAAGGAATTCACCTACCATTTCTTCGGGCGTAATCTGTCTCGTAATATTCATGTAACAATCATAACAAACTAGAAATTATTCAAATAATTATATTAAGTTCAGCAGTAGTTAGGTAACGGTTGGGTATTTATAGCCAAGACCCACAAGCCGCTCTCGTAAATAATCCTCAATCGCGTACATCTCTTTTTGATATTCGATCAGGCCATCAGGCCTCGAGTCATAATATACGCCGCTATCACCCCGTAGCGAAGATATAGTCTCGACAGATTCTGCGACCCGCCCCAGGGATTTATTCTTATCTTGCTCTGATGTCCGACCGGCATTATTTTCGATATAGTCCAATGCTGTGTTAGTTATTGCAGCCAGCTGGCGAAAGCAGTCTATATAGGCAGCTGGAGAACCTGGTAAGTATTTATTTAATTCCATGTGCCAATTATACCAAATAAACATCTCTATTTTATTAAGAGCCTTTGGTGAGCATATAGAGGTATATCAACTAAAATATTGCAGGGGTGATGAGCTCAGTAAGCTTGTTGCGATCTCTTGGTGTCATTCGGTCTGGTTGGCTTAATATATTTAGTGTATGGTTGATCCCTGTTGCGGTAAATAAAAATTGCCCCATATTTCGAATAGGTGGTCGGGTCACCGACAGCTCCACTCCTCGTTTCTCTGCTGCTGCAGTTAGATCGGATATATTTCTCGGACGAACAGGGTAAAATTGCGCGATTCCATGTCGTGCGAGTAGGAGTATTTGCCCAGCTGCTTTGAGTTTTCGCTCGCCGTGCAGATGATGGAATAAATGTGCGGTTGTTACTCGTGTTGCCTCGACATCCAATAAACTACGAAACGCAGACGTTTTGGTAGTATCCGACCTACCAAGGCCTAGTTTGACAAAAGATATGTTGTCATAATCTTCAATGTCACCATACGTTGGGTCAACCTGGACAATAGTGCCTTCAGGCACAACCCTACCGAGCCTAGAGTCACCGGATCCTACGTCAATAATAACTTCGTTTCGGACAATTTCTACTCCACTAAATATTCCAGCGTATGCTCTGTTACCCAAACCTGTGACCGGTATTTCGGTTGTTTTCATTAGAACACTTAAACATATTAGTCCGTTTTATGCAATATTGTGTAGGATCACAGATAGAGCATAGGAAGGATCAGCGAACTGTAAGTCCGCAGTAGATCTTGTCACAATTAGTCTAGGTACGCCCCGACTAGCTGTAGAACTTAACCCTCGCCGAGAACAATGTTTTCGGGTAAATCAACTACCTGTTGAACTGATACGCCACCCTTGGACCGAAGGCTCTCTAAAAATTCTTCAATTTCTTCAGGGGGGATTGTTGCAATGGCCCTATTGTCAGCCTCTGGAGTTGGCATAAATATGGGGTGATTCACATATGAATCAAGCAACTCTAGAGGTACGTTGTATAATCTTGGCGAGGGTTTTTCGGTATAGGCATAGCGAGGAAGCTCTACAGATTTAACTACCCATCCTCCGGCTTTTCTATGTTTTACCTTTCCCAATATAGTTCTT
>JBDTJP010000062.1:0-4785 GCA_039935755.1 Saccharimonadales bacterium (SeqCode) | reverse complement strand
CCTTGATCCTTGCCAAAAAAAGTATGTTGTTCCTTGACCGGTTTAGGTATCGTAAAGATGTCGCCAAACTTAGCATTAATACGCTGGGCAATATCACGAGCAAACTCCAGGTGCTGCGACTGATCGTCGCCGACCGGCACGTATTCAGCACCATACAGTAGTATGTCGGCTGCCATTAACACTGGATAGTTGAATAGCCCAACACTAGTACGGTCGGATTCTAATTTCACAGACTTGTCCTTAAACTGAGTCATTCGCGACATTTCGCCAAACCCAGTGAAGCAATCAAGAATCCATGTAAGCTCGCTATGTGCTGGGATATAACTTTGCCTGTATATATGAATACTTGGGTTATCTAGTGGCAAGCCAGCAGCCACGAATACTTTTAAATTGTTCATGATCCCTGCCTGCAATTGTTTATGATCTATTGGCGTCGTAAAGCTATGCAAATCAGGAACGAACAAGTTAATTTGATGATCACTCGCATGGTTGTTGGCCATATCGATAATCGGCTGTAAAGCACCAAAAATATGCCCAATGTGCAGGTCGTTATTGGCCCTAAGGCCCGTCAAAATTACTTTCTTACTCATGATTACTCCTATTATAGCAGTAGTATTGGCCAACCAACTCATCAACTAGCACATCTAGGCAGTCTACTGTTGGTAAATCTGAGTCTAGACCTATCAATGGCAGCTCAGTACAACCAAGCAGTAAGCTGTCAGCTCCGCTTAATATTAGATTATTTGCTACTCCGGATAGTCGTTTCATTAAACCACCCACAGGTCGCCCGGAAATAACATTGGATATTAAATCATCCAGTACGTTGCTATCCGACTCTGTTGGGTAAACAATACCAACATTTCGTGGTGCCAATAAGCTGTCAAAGAATCTGCTCGATATCGTGTTTGGGCTGGCCAAAACACCAACCCGTTCGACTCCCAAGCTCACCAATCTATCTGCTACCAACTCCACCATAGACACAAAGTTGCTACTGGGAATGTTCGTACGTCCGACTAATTTGTGAGCTGTGTTGCAGGGCATACATATTAGAGCGTCTTTTGGCACAACGATCCGACTTATTGCTTCGTTTATCCGGCTAATAGCTGCATCCTCATTTGAGCTAGAGCTAAAGAACTCAGGTATCTGAAGCGACATGTGAATGATATTTGGGAATTTATCAGGGCTGCCATCATGATGAGCTCTGGACGCAACTAATATACGCCTGTGCAGTTCTAATGAAGCCTGAGGCCCCATTCCGCCAATTATTATGATTGTTCTATTATTAGTTATATTCATTTTCTATCTCCTAAGGTTTCTATAGTGTTAAAAAGATACTGCATGTCTCTGCGGGCTGCGATGTCAGTGGCCAAATTCATATCCACTCCGTCTTTGAGAGCGTGTTCAAGGCTTTGCTCGCCGCCACGCGCTACGTAATATGGGGGAACAGCATGATTCGTAAATATCTGCGCAGACGGCAGCAACGTATTAACATCAAGCTCATCTCGTACTACCATTCTGAGGTTATAGAACGTTCGCTCTTTTAAGCCCCCAACCGTAACAACCCTATCTGCAGCCGCTATAGCAGTAGACCCCGGGTTCAGTAAGACCGGCGCAAAGCTATTTATATCTTGATACGCAACATGAGCTGCACCATATAGAACCGAGTCACCACCGTGTTTTGCGCCCATAGCGTCCAGTTCATTCTGTAGCTTTTCATTTCCCTTAAGTGAGACATCAATTAATGGCCGTAGCTCTTTTACGACAGCCATGTCGCTTGATGAATCCTGGGCAAAGACCGCTTTAGAGGCTATGTCGCTTCCGAATAGACGTAATAACATACCGCCTACGTGTGATAGTAACTCTGCCTGGCGCGTGGATGAACTTAGGTCTACGCTATTAACACTTTCGTTGACATGCAGTACGTTTACAAACTGAATCTGCTCGCATGGCACAATTTCTGCAACTCTGGCTGTGGCCGCCACATAAGATAGCGATCTCAACGGCATAAGCGTAGTTGCGCCTAAAAAGCACCTGACTACAGTACCCCTGCCGCTTACCTGGTTCACGGCTTCGCTTAGTGGCTCTATGTCTTGTTTGCCAATCGATTGTACATAAGCTAACTGATCATTAATTAGCTGTTTCTTTACCCGATGAGGGTTAATTTGTTCTGGTCGTTTCAAAATATTCTCCTTAATTAAAAAATCCGCCGATAGGTGGCGGATTGATCAACATCACTAAGGAGTGGATAATTTTAGGTACACAGAACAAGCCGCCACGAGTAGTGTCGGCCATACCAAGTGTTGATATTTGCTAGTAATTCTTGTTTCATGTCTTCAATCCTTAACTCATCTTACTGTACTATAGGTCAACTATGTATCTTGCCGCTGGCGCGGTATCGCGCTGGCTAGGGATGGGCATTTCGGGCGTAGTGGGTACTATAGCTACTAGCCCCATTGCACTTACGATTTCGACCGCATCTCGTCTATCTAACATGTCCACCACTACCTTGTTTGTTAATAAGATCTCTCTCGCTTCTTGTTGTTCCATAATTCCGTCTTTAATCTTTCTTCTTAATTTAAAAAACCGCCTGTTCGGCGGTAAAATGCTTATTGTATGTAGTCAGTAACTAAGACATACGGCAAATACCGCCATAGATAGTGTCGGTAAACCAATAATTGCTTGTCTTAGTCATAATTCTTGACATGAGGGGTACTATATCACTCATAATACTATTGGTCAACACTAGGGTTTAGAGTTGCTGTAAACGTCAATTGTTATATCTTTGTGAACAATTCAGGGTGGCTCAGACTGAGCCCATCGAAAGCTTTGTGAATTTTTGTAGTAATGTCACCTTTTTTAGAGCTTATTTCGACGTTATCTACTGATTGACACCATGAAATCTCCACGGCAGTACCACAAAAGAATATTTCGTCGGCAGTGTAGAGCTCAGTACGGCTTATTGTCCGCTCAATAACCGGTATGCCTATATCCTTGGCAATCAGCTGTACCGTGCGTCTTGTTATGCCTTCTAATATGTCTGAATCTGAAGCAGGGGTTATAAGTTGGCCGTTCTTAACCATAAATAGATTCATGACCGCACCTTCGCCAACATTGCCATCGCTATCAAGCAGGATAGCCGAATCGAATCCCGACGTGACAGCATCATGAATGGCCAAAGACGAGTTAAGGTATCCCCCTGTTGCTTTAGTGCGTGGAGGCAAAGCACCATCGGCATTGCGCTGCCAGCTTGATACGCACACTGATAGTCCCTTCTCCGCCTGGAAATATTCAGGCATCTGTATCATATATACTGACAGGTCGTAATCACCTTCGATGCCTGGTGATAAGTTTGTATCAGATCGGTAAACTAACGGTCTTATGTACGTAGTGCCCTTTAGATTATTTTTTGCGGCTAGCTTTAATATAATTTTTTGGGTAGATTCAATATTAAAGTCGTATGGAAACCTAAGAATTTTACAGCTTTGGCGCATACGCTCCATGTGGTCGGCTAGTCGGAATATTTGCACGCCAGCATCGGTCTCGTAAGCTTTAATACCTCCGAAAATCCCAGCCCCGTAGTGCAAGGCGTTAGTCGCAATCGGTATTTGTGCCTGTTCGATTGGTACTATTGATTTGCGAATGTATGCGAATGGGTATGTATCGAATTTTCCCATGATTATCCTTTCCGGTATGAACCAATAAATTGACATGACTTAATAGTTTTAATGAGTTCCTTGAGTGCTTTTACAACTTCAGTATTGTCACTGTGGCCCTCAAAGTCAATGTAAAATGCATAGTCTCCATTCTCAATAGGGTGGGAAATCAACGCCAGTAGATTAATTTCTAGCTGTTCAAAAATTCCGAGCATTTTGTACAACGCCCCAGGACTGTCATGTACAGTGCATACTAATGTGGTTTTATCATTGCCAGTCTCAGTCGTTGTTGCATGGCTTAGTGCAATGAACCGCGTCTCATTATGTACAGAATCCTGAATATTTTGAACTAGTATGGGCAACTTCCATATCGCGCTAGCTAAACTACCGGCAATAGCAGCCATGGTCTTATCTGAAGTGACTTGTTTTGCAGCGGCTGAATTGCTACTAGCAGGTATTAGTTCGACACCTGCTAAGTTTGCCTGTAGCCATGCTCTGCATTGCCCAAGAGCTTGAGGGTGGCCCACAACTTGTTTGATAGCTGAGAGGTTAGTCGCGTGACTCATAAGATTGTGTGCAATTGGTAAAATGATCTCCCCAGTTATATGCAAGTTAGTATTGACCAGCAGTGTAAGAGTCTCGGCCACTGAACCTTCGGTTGAATTCTCAATCGGTATTACCGTAACATCAGCTAAACCTCGCTCTACTGCTTTCACGGCATCAGACATTTGAGGTTGTGGCAAAAACTCGGACTGAGAACCTAGTAGCTTAATTGATGCTTCGTGGCTATAGCTACCATCTGGCCCTAGGTAGGCAACACGTAACTTCTCCTCTAAATTGCGGCCACCTGAGACTATTTCGGTAAAAATTGCTCTAATCGTGTCATCCGAAAATGCGCTTTTATTATTAGCCACGACACGGTCAATGATCTCTGCCTCTCTGGATGGTCTGTAGATTTTTTGACCCTTTTTGGTGCTTTTCATTTTAATCACTAACTGTGCCCGATCAACTAGGAGCCCCGCAATACTGTTATCTACTGCGTCTATGTCTTGCCGGATTAGTTTTATCTTCTCATCCATTGTATCTCTCCTCATTTATATTGCTGTCTAAGTTTTGTAGTACACTGCGGAAC
>JBDTJP010000061.1:0-4388 GCA_039935755.1 Saccharimonadales bacterium (SeqCode) | reverse complement strand
TATTGAGGAAACAGCCCTGCAAGCAGACGGTACTATCTCGCCGATACACCTAGAATTTGATCCTTGGGCAAGAATTAATGGTGGATTTTTTGAAGAAACTGGATTGGCCATTAGTTTCGTAAAAAAGTGGGCTACAGAGCGGCGACACTTCCCAAGTTTCGGTGAAGTGGCTGTTGCCAATGCCATTATTCATGAAGGCGACCCTATTACTATTAATGGTCGCAATACTAGCCCGGTAGATGTGGCTTGGGTGACAGAGTATGTCGACCCTGCTGAAGCTTATATAAGTACATACAATATCGAAACAGGAGTATGTATTGGCTGGAAGTCCTTCGCCCATTTTTAGTACATCAACTAATTATATAGTTAGTAAGGTGTGTATGTCTAAACAGATAACCGGTGTAATATGTACCCATGCTAGATCATCACATTCAACGTAATATTGTACAAAGGTTGGCGTTTACGCCGAGTTTACGTTTTAGCGATCTACAGCCTGATGGCCTAGATAACAAATTGTTTACTTACCATCTTAAGAAGGTGGTTGCAGCTGGCCTAGTTATAAAGGAAGATAACGGCGAGTACGCTTTAACATCGCAGGGCAGGTTGCTCGGTGTTCATGCATTGGACCGAACCGAGGCTCTTGCTGATAGGGCATATTCAGTTTTGTTCTTGGTGATTCGTCGTAAACTGGATGGTGCTTGGCTACTATATAAGCGCAAGACTCACCCCTTGTTTGGTAAAACTGGTTTTATGCACTGTACGCCTACAGCTACAGAGGAAGCGGTACGAACTGCCGCTGATGAGTGCCTAGCCAAGACTGGCCTTACAGCCGAGTTTAGGGCTTTGGGAAGTGGGTTTTTCCGTATATATGACGCTAATATGCTAGAAAGTTTTACTAACTTTACGCTGCTGACCTGTGAGGATGCTCAAGGCGCTCTCTTAGGAGATGACGACCTGGCTGATTACTACTGGGCTGACGATATAGATATTGAAGATACTAACTTGCTACCGAACATGTCGACTTTACTCGAACTATATCACGCTGATAAGCCATTTTTTGTCGAAAAGACTATCAATATCTAAGCTACTGCCAGTGTGTGCACGGCCTCACTGTAGGCTTGATACAAAGGTGTGGGCGCTTGGCGCCTTGTATGTACGTATAAGGGACTGTCGGGTTCGGCAAGTTGCGCAAGGGTCAGCGTTGCGCCTAGTTCGGTGCCTAGGTCACGGGCGTAGGCAAATAGGTTTAGACTCTTGGTTTTGACCATATTTTGCACTGTCTCATCGTTTAGCTCGGTGTTTATACCGGCTACGTCACCGACGTCGGCAGCGGCTAGAATGAGCGCACCATTACCGAGCCGTCGGCCCAGTATGCGCTGACGTTCATCCATCCGTTTGGTCACGCGCCTCTCGGTTGCCATTACGATTTGGTCGGCGTGAGGCATTGTGTCCTCTAGGTAAGTTATTCCTCGTTTGGTTATATCCTGAGTGTTTGGTCGTTCCTCTATATCAAACTTAGTAAAATCAAAGAGCTTGTGGCGCCTACGCCCAACAGTTGTGGCGTCCTCTGCAAAGCTGTGCCAGGCACTGCCGAGCAGGGCTGCTCCGACAAGTTTCCTAGCTTGTTGTGAGCTTTCAGGGTCGTCCTGTGTTTGCTGTAACACGGATAATGCGATACTGAGCCCTTCGGCTTGCTTTCGCACCACCAGTGAACGCCTAGCTCGGCGGAGTCGTATGACTTCCGGGTCTCGGGCAGGATATGGCACGAAGCTGGGAGCCTCGGTGAACTTAACAGGTAAATCGAAGTCCTTTGGCGGACGTGTGCGGGGTTGTGTATTGTTTGTCATATCTACAGTCTGCATCGCATGGCTCTACATGTCAGTGAATACTTTTTCACTAACTGCAGGCCACTAAGAGGTTATCGGCTAGATTTGCTATACTCATCTTATGAATACTTTTTATATTGCTAGGCACGGTGAAACAGAGGGCAATAGGGATAAACGTCTTTCGGGCTGGTTAGATACTCCTCTTACAGACACAGGGCTAGACCCAACCACAGAAGTGCTTACAAAATTAGCCGGCATTCAAATTGATGAAATTTACTCCAGTGATATCGGGAGGGCATTTATAACCACATATGTTATTTCCCGAGGACTAAACTTTACGGAAGAAATACAAAGGCTTGCAGGGTTGCGGGAGATGAACTACGGCGACGCAGCTCATATGTATATAGATGATGCCTACAAACAATACGAGGGGCTAGGTAAAAACACGCAGTTTGCTCCACCTAATGGCGAGTCATTTGAGCAGATGCGGGAGCGAGCACTTGCGACTGTCGGTAGGCTTAATGATAACCACGAGGACGCAAATATACTACTAGTTTGTCATTCTGGTGTCATGGCGGCCATTAAATCTAATTTTACCGGCACCCAAAACATAGATGCACATAGAATTAGTGCAGATTTTCCCCATGATTTTGTTGCTCGGTTTACTTACGAAGACGGTCGCGTAGCGTCATTCGAAGAACTTACCAACTAGATTTTAGGAGTGTTTCGAAGGTATTGCCAAACATACCAACTGGCGATTGATTCGTACGGATGCCAGTTATATTTATCAGCTACTGCTCTAATTTGCTCAGGATCAGGCAATACCGGCGTGTTGTATAGCCGATTAATACCGTTTTTGATACCCAAATCACCAGTTGGTAAAATATCCGAGCGAGCTATGCAAAACATCAAAAACATTTGGGCCGTCCACTCACCGATGCCTTTAACAACAGTTAATTGTTTGATAATTTCTTCGTTACTTAAGGTATTGAAATTATCAAATTTTAACTTACCATCGACCACATTTTGAGCAAGATCACGGATGTAGTTTGCTTTCATTCGGCCTACGCCAACCTGTCTTAGTTCCTCGACATTCTTTTCTAATACTTTTTCGGCAGGCGGAAAATCGACACTATTAAACAAATCCCGAAAACGCTTTTCGATTGCTGCCGCGGCATGGGTGCTTAGCTGCTGGCTGATGATACTATCAACCAAAGATCCATAATAATTAGTTTGAGGCCTAATGGTGCACAGTCCTACCTCAGTAATAACTGGCGCCAAAACTGAGTCGTTAGAAATTAGGTAATCTTTTGCATTACGGGCCACGGACGATGTAATAATCATACATATAGTATAGACCTTTGTTCCGACGCCTCTATAATTGAAGCCATAATTAGACTAGTATGTGTACATGATTAAAGTGATTGCATTTGATCTTGGTGGCGTACTTTTTAGCGAAGGTAAGGCGGTTGCGTATAAAAGATTAGAAGCAGACTTTAGCTACGACACTAAAGTCATAAATGATATTTTGACTTCACCGCAGAGTATAGATTTGCGTAAAGGCTTGATGGCTGATAATGACTTTTGGGGTTGGGCACAACAGAATTTACCAATAAATTATGACGTAAATGCTATAAAAACATATTGGTACGATGGCTACATAATTGACGAAGACATCGTAGAGCTTTTACGCAGCTTAAAAGGCAAATATGAACTTATGGTGTTTTCGGGTAATGTTGAGAGTCGCATCGACTACCTAGAGACTAAGTATAATTTCCGTGAATTGTTCGACAAAGAGGTATATTCGTTTGACTACCACCACATTAAGCCAGAAAAGATGTTTGTTGAGGATATGATAAACGCATCGGGTGTATTGCCAAAAGAAATAGCCTACATAGACGACAAACAAGAAGATTCTCGTGAGGCTATTCCGTTCGGTATCAACGTAATTATTTATAAAACGGGCAACATACCAAAACTAAAAGATGAGCTTAGAAATCTAGGAGTTAAGTAAGCATAAAAGCACGAACTATACGCAGACTAAATTAGCCTCAAGGCTGCCATGGTATCATTATATGTATATGGAAACAGAGATAGAAGCCAAGTTTTTAGATATAGACACTGACTCATTGCGTCAGAAACTGCAATCCTTAAATGCCAGGCTGATAAATCCAGAAAGGGAGATGAAAAGACGGGTTTTCGATTTCGAAGACGGCAGATTAAAGAAAGTTAATGGTTGGGTAAGAGTTAGGGACGAAGGTGACAAAGTTACGCTTTCGTACAAGCAGTTAAATGATCGTACTATAACTGGAACAAAAGAGGTTAATGTAACAGTTTCGAGCTTTGACGATACATGTGACTTTTTAGATTGTATAGGGCTAAAGTCGAAGTCATTCCAAGTAACAAAACGTGAAAGTTGGGTGCTAAATGGTGTTGAAATAGAGATTGATACATGGCCGTGGATACCACAATTCGTTGAGCTAGAGGGTAAATCAGAGGACGCCGTTAAGCAAGTTGCTAGCCTACTAGAACTTAACTGGGCGAAGGCTCTGCATGGAAGCG
>JBDTJP010000060.1:0-3127 GCA_039935755.1 Saccharimonadales bacterium (SeqCode) | reverse complement strand
GGGGAAGTGTTGCAATGGCCCTATTGTCAGCCTCTGGAGTTGGCATAAATAGGGGGTGATTCACATATGAGTCAAGCAACTCTAGAGGTACGTTGGCTAATCTTGGCAAGGGGTTTTCGGTATAGGCATAGCGAGGAAGCTCTCTAGATTTAACTACCCATCCTCCGGCTTTTCGATGTCTTATCTTTCCCAATATAGTTCTTCTCAAAGTCGGATCACCTTGCTCAAGACGTGATTGCAATTTTTCTTCGTTTATCGCAGCTAGGCGCTTAACTTCTGCTTTGTGGCCAGGGCTACTCAATAATCTCATGCGTTAATTATACCAAATAAAAACACTTCAATTTGAGAGTTCTTGGATATGTATCGTTACTTTACAAATGGAAACCGATGCCTAGTAGCGCAAGCGGCCATAAAACTATAGCTAGCAAGGCTGACAGAATATGCGGAAACGTGCTTAAGCCACCAAGATAACCTCTATTACTGGCCACAACTAGGCCTATGATTAGATATATTATTGTTCCTAACGAGAATCTTCTCATATCTACCTCCATTCTATATGCTTGTCATTATATTATGCGCTCAAAGCTGATATTTTTGTAATTTCGAAAATACAAACAATATTTCAATCGCAAAAAATAACGTCGGCAGAAGTTATTTTAAACATAAGCGTATCGGGGGCCATCGTAGAGCTTATATCAACTACGGTTACTATCTGTGCGTCTTTTCTGATTGAATATTACGAAAGATGATCCAACCAGTGACAGCATAGTCAAAATCGCAAATACGCTAAGTGCTCTACTGCGAGACATTGCAGTGACAGCTCTTGCGGTTGTATCTTTCAGCCTGTTGATAAGTGGTATATATTATGTCTTCCACTGATTTTATAATGGATTTGAGAATTTGTGGGTTTTGTGGTAAATTTAGCATAACAATAAGCGTAAAATGGGTAGAGATTTATGAAGTTACTTAAGCGAGTAGTATTTGTCTCAGCGACACTGTCATTGTTTGCATTCTCTCCGCTAGCGTATGCAGCCACCTCACCAGCGCTAGGTCAAGCCGATCCTTTCAGTGTTTTATCGAGTAGTTTTGTTAACACAGCACCTGGGACTGTGCTAAACGGTGACCTTGGCTATACAACCGGCCCAGCCGTGCCTGCGACGGTTAATGGCCACACCCGGGTAGCCGATGCCACCTATAATCAGGCTGGGATTGATCAAGGTACGGCTCTAGCTTCGCTTAATAGCCAGCCTTGTACTTTCAGTTTCGCTCCTGGCCCTATAGACCTGGCCAGTGATACAACTCATGGTACCGTAGGTTTATATGCACCCGGAGTTTACTGTATAGCTGGAGCCACCAGTATTGGTGGTGGTGGTACGATCACCTTGACCGGTGCCGGAACATATATTTTTAGAATGAATGGCGCCTTAACCAGTTCAGCTAACTCTATAGTCACGCTGGCAAACGGTGCCTCAGCTTGTAACGTCTGGTGGACACCAACGGCCGCAACAACACTTGGTGCTAACTCTACGTTTCTGGGTACCGTCATCGATGCTTCTGGGATCTCAATCGGCAGCACCATCACCTGGACTGGTCGGGCCTTGGCCTTCGGCGGCACTGTTTCAACCTCTGTAGATACGATTAATACCGTTCCGGCTTGTGGAACCGCTTCGACGGCAGAGGGCTTAGGCACAGGCTCTCGCGCAGTTGGCTTGCCGAACACAGGATTGGCGCCGCCACAGGCTAACCGAGCACTATGGCTTATACCGGTGACTATAACAGCAATTGCAGCTGTATTTTACGTAGCACGCAAGCGTAAGTTGTCTGCTGATCGTTGATTGGCCATCAATCTTAACTGGCGCCATCGAAAATTCTACTTAGCAATAGTACTAAGCCTGGTCTTTTTTAGCCCAGTAATCGGCTCTGCTTATTACCTGTGGCCCCGCGACGTAGTTGTCCAGCCTAGAACGTACACCAATAAAGCCGTTAGCGCTGGCTCACCAGCTACAGTAACTAACCGAAGTTTACCGGCACGCCTACAAATCCCTAGGCTTAAGGTTGATGCTGCCGTCGAATATATGGGGCTGACTGCGGCAGGCGATATGGTAGCACCTTCAAAGTACACAGAGGCCGGATGGTATAAATACGGACCGTTACCAGGGAACAAAGGCAATGCGGTAATCGATGGGCACGTAATTGGCCCCCAGGGCCAACCAGGCATCTTCTCGGGCTTAAGCAAGCTACTTCCTGGGGACATTGTGTCAGTAATCGACACCAACGATCAAAAAACCGACTTTATAGTCACTGGGTCACGTAATTTTAGCGAGAGTGCGAAAACTAAGGACGTATTACCATCTGAAGATGGAGCCCATCTCATTTTGATAACTTGTACGGGTACCTGGGATCAGGCTAGGCGTCACTACCTAGAGCGACTGGCTGTTTTTGCAGACAAACTACCCTAAAGGCACAAATTATTGGGATTGCTTTCGCGTGGAGAGGTAGGGTGAATACTATTTATAAAATGATGCAATTATTAGTGGGCAACTTGTTCTGTCATGTTGACCCGACATAACCGCGAATTACCGACGGGAATCTCATTAATGTCGTTGCGCTCTTTTACAGTCAAGTCAATCCCTATTTTGCCTGTCGCATAATGATGCAACTCACTTGTAACAATTTCAAACCCCATGGCAGTAAATTTGTTGCTGGCTTTTGATAGTAAGTCCTTGTCATTATCGCCCCCCACCCAACAAATTGCGTCAGGTGGTGGATTTTCGTATTGTTCATTTGGAGCGGGGTGCCAGTAAAACACCATGTTCTCTTCTGATATGGATATATACGCGTTCATGGCTATGAGTATAACAAGTCTACTTACGAAATAAAATTTAAGTACAGCCGTTTTGGGGGACCAGGAGGGACTCGACTCACTTTCAGCGAGCCCGTCACAACATCTTTGCAAACAAGTTCGAGGGAGTTGGTTCCCTTGCAAATTGCCACTGGTAATTCTCACGAGGGAACCATTGGCGTGTAGAGGGCTTAAACCTACTAGGGCAGATATTCTTTTAGCCAACCGCTGATTTGCTTGACGTCCAGGCTGTCGGTTGCTATCTTGACGGCAAAGTCCTCAATT
>JBDTJP010000059.1:0-10070 GCA_039935755.1 Saccharimonadales bacterium (SeqCode) | reverse complement strand
ATTACTACCCCTATATTATCTCTGTAAATACATCGTTTTTCAAGTGAATGCAAATAACCGTGAGAACTGTCAAGTATAGTCAAAATATATACTATATCGTAGTTATAATTACTACGATTAATAATTTAACAGATGAATGTATCTAAGTTAACTATTAAACTCTTGTTATTATATAAACAAATACGTTGTATTTTTATTTTGTTTACATTTTATCTAATGAGTTTTCCACAGGTCGAACTTAAGATTAACGCTTTTCTAGACCAATAGTTAGCAGCTTGTCATCTATGGTAATCTTTTCGTTCTGTGCTGTAGTTATATCAGTTTTACTGAAGTCTACTGCTAAGGTTTCCCTTTTAATTTCATCAACATGCTCGTCTATGGCTTGCTCCAGCTCACTATCTTCGGTATACAAATTGAGTGATATACGGTCATCAACATGCAGCCCGGACTGCTTACGCAAATTTTGAATATTACGAACTACTTCACGCATCAAGCCTTCGCGCTTGAGCTCGGGGGTTATATCCAGACTGACGTCAAAATCTCCACCAACCTTCACTGACTTAACGTTTAATTCTTCCTTTAATATATCCTCAAAATTAAACACGCTACCGGCTTCTGGTATCGTTACGGATGCCAGCGGCTGGCGTACTTTTAACTGATTTTTAGCGCGAATACTTAGACCCTCGTTAACGTATCCACGTAGCTTACTCATATCATCGACTAGCTTGCCGTTAATATCCCCTACCATTGGCCAATCAAGCAAGTGGACCGACTCTCCGCCCGTAAGCTTCTGATACAGTTCTTCGGCTAAGAAAGGTGTAAACGGTGCTATTATTTGAGCTAGCATGGTCAAAACGTAATGCAGAGTTTTGTATGCATCATTCTTATCGCCATCATCGCCACTCTTCCAAAAACGGCGTCGGCTCCTGCGTACATACCAATTGCTGGCATCGTCAATAAATGGCAGAATTGGCCTTGTAGCACTCTGTAGATCATACGAATCGATGTTCTTGCCCACCTCATCTAGCAGTTGGTGCACACGACTAACAATCCATTGATCTAGCGGATTATCTAGATCTTTGGGTTCAGTTAGTTTGCCGCCGAATTCCCAACCATCGACTTCGGCATACATCGTAAAAAAGTCGTACATGTTCCAAATCATCGAAAGCTTGCGACCTACATCCTTGACGTCCTTATCGGCAAGATTTGCATCTTCGCCGCTGACTAGGGGCGAGCTCAAAAAGAACAAACGCATAGCATCAGCGCTGGCTGAGTCCATAAGTTCAGTTGGGTCCGTGTAGTTTTTAAGCTTTTTACTGACCTTTTTGCCGTCAGCCGCATTTATAAACCCAGTACAAATCAAATTTTTATACGGTGACTGGCCAAATAACGCTACATTGACCGCAGTTAAGCTATAAAACCATCCACGCGTCTGGTCTACACCTTCGGTTATAAAGTCTGCCGGGAAATTGTTCTTAAACTTTTGCTCGTTTTCGAACGGATAGTGGAACTGGGCGAATGGCATACTACCAGATTCAAACCAACAATCAATAACTTTACCAATGTGAGTCATTGTAGCTCCGTCTAGTTCAAATGTGATATCCATAACCATTGGTAAGTGATAATCACCTAGCTTCTTACCTGTAAATTGTTCAAATTCTTCATACGAGTCAAAAGCCTTTACTACTTCTGTACCGTCACCTTTTCGCCCCTTCCAAACGGGTATTGGGGTCGCCCAAAAACGATCACGGGATAAGTTCCAATCAGGCGCACTATCTATTACATTATGGAATCTCTTTTCTTTTAGAGCTTTTGGAACCCAGTTAGTGCTGTCATTAGCTTTCTGCATTTCTTCTTTTTGGTCCTGAATATCCATGAACCAACTGGAGTGTGCTTTATATATAAGCTTGTTACCACAACGATGACAATGTGGGTATTCGTGACGAATGTAGTCAATTTTAAGCGCTACGCCTTCGGTTAACAGAGTTTTTGCAATCTCTTTGTTGACTTCCCAAATATTCTGGCCCAACCAACGGCCTGATGCGTAGTTCCCGTTCTCGTCAACAACGTGAACAACCGGCAAGCTGTTGGCTTGCGCCAGGCTAAAGTCATCCTCACCATATGCCGGTGCGATATGCACGATACCTGTACCGTCTTCGCTAGATACAAAATCAGCTGCCATAACTTTGTGTGCATTAGGGCCATGATTTTCAAAAAGTGGCTCATATTTCTTGCCGACTAGCTCTTTGCCGGATACCTCACCAACAATTTTATATGTTAGCGGTTGGTGCTTTTCATCTGCGAAGATTTCTTTTTCCAAACCCTTAGCAACAACAATCTTTTTTCCGCCATATTCAATCACGTTATACATAAGACTTGGGTTAACGGCTAGCGCTACGTTCGCCGGTAACGTCCAGGGCGTTGTAGTCCAAGCTAACAGATACATGTCTTCGTCTACTAGTTTAAAATATGTAAATAAACTCGGGTCAGTTACTTCTTTGTAGCTGTTCTCCATAGCAACTTCGGACTTTGAAATAGGAGTACCATCATGTACGCAGTACATTAGCACCTTTTCACCCTCGTAAATCTTGCCCTTTTTGTACAATGTTGTGAATGCCCACCAAATAGATTCCATGTAGTCTTTATCCATTGTCTTGTAGGCGCCCTTAAACTCTACCCAACGGCCCAAGCGATCAATCACTTCTTCCCATTCATTGCCACCCTGCACCATGGCGGTACGGCACTCACGTACATAATCATGGATACTAATTTTTGTACCAATTTCACTTTTATCTTTAATGTTTAGCTTCTTCTCTACATATACTTCGGCAGGTAAACCGTGACAATCCCAACCCCAAGTCCGCTCGACACGCTTGCCCTTCATAGTTTGATAGCGTGCAACTGTATCTTTTATGGTAGATATTAACAATGTGCCGTGGTGGGGTAGCCCTGTTATAAACGGTGGGCCGTCATAAAAAACGTAATTATTACTAGCAGGGCGCTGGGCAATCGATTTTTCGAATGTCTTATTTTTCTTCCACTGATCTAATATATCTTTCTCGTAATCTATTGCGCGTCGTCGAGTATTGGCTTTAAACTTCATACATTTCCTTTCTTAAAACAAAAATCATTTCTTTTGAACATCAGAGCCCCTCTCGGGGTGGTACCATCTGATTTCCAAAAGAAATGATTCTTTTAGCACTTTATCTGTCGCTGTAACGGGCTTACCCGGCAGATTCTACTCAGTCAATGACTTTTCTTTCTGCTCCGTTCCGACCTACTAGTCGAATGGCAGGTGATAGCTGCTCTTCCACGGATTATCCACCACCCCTTAATATTAGCGCATTTTACCACTACTCGCAACTCAAGAGTTCGCGTAACTAGCTAGTTCATTCATGAGTGGTAGGTTATCTACACCTTGCCACTCCCTAAGGAGCTGGCCGTCATCTCGTACGACCATTAAGCATGGGTACTGCATAACACCGTATCTTTCCACCAGTTCCGCCCCTTCACGGGTGTCTATATCTATGGCTTCAATGCTCGCACCACGCGTTCGCTCATAATCACGTACGTATTCTTCTACTCTCCTAGAAAACTCCCCCTTGGACCTATATAGCACGTATACTTTCATAAGTATTAGTTTATCACAAAAAGGAGGCCCAGATTTAACTGTGCCTCCTTTAAATCTAGGGTGTTGTCAGAAACTATCAGGGCTTCTAGGAACAACCAGTTGTACTACCGCAAGAAGTACAAACGTAACAGCTTCCCGAACGTTGCGTCTGATTGCCGCAATTGAAGCAGATTGGGGCAGTATCATCAGATATATCCTTCTTCTGCGTCTGGGCTGAAGCTTCTATATTAACGGCGTCGACAGACTGATGCTCGTACAGCGGCTCTTCCTCAACCTCTTCGGCGGCAACAATCTCATCATGCGAAGACGAGTCTAGTAGGCTAGTTTGCTCGCTAGGCATGTCATCGATTGAAGCCAGGCCAAGCTCAAGCCTATCATCGAACGGCAAGTAGTCTATAGCAAGACGACGCATAATGTAATCTGTTATAGAGCTAGCCGTTCTAATATCGTCGTCGTCAGTTATACCAGATGGAGCAAAGCTAGTACCTCTTAGAGTTTTAACGTAGCTCTTTAGAGGCACGCCGTACTGCAAACCGTGGCTAACACTAATGGCAAACGAATCCATCAAACCTGAGAGTGTCGAACCTTGTTTCGATACGTTGATGAAGAGTTCTCCGGGGGTTCCGTCTTCATACTCACTCACCGTAAAGAAGCCACTAAGGTCAGCTATGTGAAACTTATAGGTCGTACTAGCGCGCTTCTTAGGTAGTAAGCGGCGCATAGCACCTCTAACTATAATTTTTTCGCTGGCTGGTTCTACAACCACTGGTTCGTCACCGGCAGCTACGGCTTTTTTGGCCATAGATAGCGGCTGAGCTACCTTACAGTTATCACGATATATAGCCACTGCTTTAAGCCCAAGCTTCCAGGCTTCTATGTGAAGTTGTTCAACGTCTTCAATGGTCGCTTCTTCTGGCATATTAACCGTTTTACTGATCGCTCCAGAGAGAAAAGGTTGTACTGCTGACATCATTTTAACATGACCCATGTAATGTATTGCGTTGTCCCCCATTGAGCATGCGAATACATTTTTGTGTTCTGATTTGAGGTGAGGAGCTCCAATTATTGTTTTTTCTACATCAATGTAGCCAATTATCTCGTCTGATTGTGACTTGGTGTAGCCAAGAGCTTTTAGTGCACGAGGTATAGTCTGGTTGACTATGTACATAGTGCCACCACCCACAAGCTTTTTGACCTTAACTAAACCTAGGTCAGGTTCAATACCCGTAGTGTCACAGTCCATCATAAGGCCGATGGTGCCGGTTGGGGCTAAAACGCTCGCCTGAGCGTTCCTGACGCCGTATAATTCACCTAATTCAACTGCCTCGTCCCAGGCAGAAGTTGCCGCGCTCAATAAGTCTTCGGCGACTTGACTGGCATCAATCTTGGAAACTTCTTCCCTATGCATACGTAAGACGTTCAGCATACCGTCACGATCCTTACGGAACCCAGCAAAAGGACCAACCTTTTTTGCTAGTCTGGCGCTTGTTGCATAGGCTTGACCGGTCATAAGCGCCGTGACAGCGGCAGCTTGAGCCCGACCTTCGTCAGAATCGTATGGCAAGCCTTGAGCCATAAGCATAGCTCCTAGATTGGCATATCCAATGCCGAGCTGGCGATACGCCTTGGCTGTCTTGCCGATTCCAATAGTAGGATACTCGCTGTAGCCGACTAGTATCTCTTGAGCAGTAAATATAAGCTCTACTGTGTGCTTAAATGCCTCTATATCAAAACTTGCGTCATCGTTTAGATACTTAAGTAAGTTAATGGAGGCCAAGTTACAAGCCGAGTTATCTAGGTGCATGTATTCGCTACACGGGTTGCTGGCATTTATACGACCAGCATTCGGTGTTGTGTGCCACTTATTTATAACTGTATCAAACTGCATCCCCGGGTCAGCACACTCCCAAGCGGCTTCTGACAATTGGCGGAATAGATCGCGAGCTTTGATTCTCTCAACAGACTTACCGGTCTTTACCGCACGAAGATCCCAGTCGGCATCGTTAACAACAGCCTGCATGAAGTCATCTGTTACCCTTACAGAGTTGTTGGCGTTCTGGTATTGAACACTGAACGCGTCTTTACCATTAAGGCTCATATCCCAGCCCAAAGACTGTAGATCGCGAGCCTTGCGCTCTTCTAGAGCCTTAGCCCATATAAATTCTTCTACGTCTGGGTGGTCGACATTCAAGATAACCATCTTTGCAGCTCGACGGGTTTTACCGCCGCTTTTAATTGCGCCCGCCGAAGCATCAGCTCCGCGCATAAAGCTCAGCGGTCCGCTGGCTGTACCAGCACTCTTGCCTAGAGGCTCGACTGATGAGCGAACAGGGCTAAGATTTACGCCTGCACCAGATCCGCCTTTAAAAATCATTCCTTCATCTGTGTACCACTGTAAAATAGCTGGCATTGTATCGTTAATGCCTAGAATGAAACATGCACTAGCCTGTTGGGTGCGTGAAGGTACGCCGATGTTAAACCATACTGGTGAGTTAAATGCAGCTCGCTGTGTGGCTAGTATATATTTTAGTTCTTCGCGGAAATCAGTTGTTTCTGCTTCTGTCTCGAAGTAGCCCTCTTGTAGGCCTTGGCGGGCTATAGTGTCAACTACACGATCGATTAGTGTTCTAAGAGAACCCTCGCGCTCTGGAGTACCAGGGGTACCAGTAAAGTATTTCTGAGCGACAATATTAATTGCATTCAATGACCAGCCCTCTGGAAACTTAACCCCCAGCTGTTCAAAAACTGGTATACCCGTCATTGGATTCATAATAACTGAGTCACGTTCAACCCATTCTAGTTGATCGTATGCTTTGCTTTTGGCGGGCGTAAAAAAACGCCTGTGCCCCAGGATAGTTGCTTGTCCCATAGTACCCTCACTTTTTTAATATATTGTTAATTTAGTTTTTGTTAGAGTTCACGAAGCGCCTGCTCTCATAGACGTTGTCAGCTCTCATACAAGGGCAAGACCCGCGTATGACAGCTGACAAGATCTAGGTAGTGTGTTTCACTTTGCGTTCTTTTATTTGCAGTAACTCTCGTTCGAAGCCTGCAATATCTTTGAACCGGCGATACACACTAGCAAAACGGACGTAAGCGACCTCATTTAGTAGCGCTAAGCGCTGCATAACCATCTCTCCAAGCTGAGTAGTCGAAACTTCTTGATCACCACACGAATAAACGTGATGTTCCATGTCGTTCACAAGCTGCTCGAGCTGAAGGCTAGTTATCGGCGTCTTTTCGCATGCCCTGTACAACCCTGCCAGTAGTTTATCTCGGTTAAATAGCTCCCTTGTCCCATCGTTTTTAACAACAATCAGCTGCGGTCGCTCAATCCGTTCGTAAGTTGTAAAGCGATAACCGCAGTCCGGACAAGACCGACGTCTACGAATCGCTTCACCTTCACTAACATCACGTGATTCTATAACCTTGGTGTCTACCGACGAACATTGAATGCATTTCATGTCGTCTTAGCCTTCCAGTTCCTTTTACTTTTTATGTAAAAGAAACAAATTATGTGTTCGTTATGAATGTACTTACGCTATTTATATACCCCATATATAGCGTGTATGCTTACAATAATAGGCCTATATACAGTGTTTTGCAATATATAAATCGGTGTATTATTTACTTAAAACACCCCTGTTATTTGTCAGTCTCACTGGGGTCAACTGTTTCGTTGTCTTTTTTATCTTCTTCGTGCTGCTGACGACGCTTGGTCAAACGACGTAAGAACGAAGGTTTCTCTAGCTCGTCATCCTCGATAGAACCTATGACTGGTACGGGTGGATTTATCTCGGGAGTATTGTCCTTATCGGTTGAATCGTTAGATTCGGAGGCTACGGTATTGTTCTTATCATCAAGCGTCCAGATATTAGGCATCGGTGTATCGTTAGACATGTCATGCTGCGAATCAACTTTGTTGTCGTCATCATGTAGATCCATGTCTAAATTGGTTATGTCTGCCGTATCAACCCTACTAGACTTAGGAGAATAGCCGTCTGCTTGAGAGGAAGTGCCTTTATCGTCTTTATTCCGATTCGTGTAATAAGTATCATCGAAGCCAGTGGCCACGACGGTAATTATAATCTCATCTTGTAGGTCTGGGCTGATAGTTGCACCAAATATAATATTCGCCTCTGGGTCGGCCGCGCCAGTAATTGTCTCGGCAGCCTGGTTGATTTCGTGCATAGACATATCACTGCCACCGATAACGTTGAACAGTATGCCTCGTGCACCATCAATCGATACCTCAAGTAGTGGCGATTCAATAGCTTGTTGAGCAGCATGGGCAGCTCGGTCTTCACCACTGGCCCGGCCTATACCCATAAGAGCTGATCCGGCGTGGCTCATTACGGCCTTAACATCGGCGAAGTCCAAGTTAATAAGCCCGTGAACTGTTATTAGGTCAGAGATACCCTGTACACCTTGGCGCAAGACATCGTCAGCAACCTTAAAAGCCTCTAGCAAAGGTGTTTGCCTATCAATAGTCTGCAGTAGTCGATCATTAGGAATAATTATTAGTGTGTCTACTGTCTTTCTGAGGTTTTCGATAGCAATATCTGCATTGCGGCGACGCTTTTCGCCCTCGAATGCAAAAGGCTTGGTTGCAAAACCGATTACTAATGCACCCTCGTCTTGCGCAACCTTGGCTACGACATGACCGGCTCCACTACCGGTTCCGCCACCAGCACCAATGGTAATAAAGACCATGTCGGCGCCAGCTACAGCCTGCCTAATCTCCTCGATCGACTCTTGTGCTGCTTTTTGACCAACTGTTGGATCGGCGCCAGCTCCTAGGCCACGAGTAGCATCACGACCGATGTGAATCTTAGTCTGAGCCTTAGAATGATGCAAAGCTTGTGCATCAGTATTTACAACGATAAACTCAACGTTCTCGACACCTGAATCAACCATACGGTTGACCGCAGCGCCACCGGCACCACCTACACCAATTACTTTTATTCGGGCAAATGTTTCAATCACAGGGTTAACTTGTGGCATCAGATACTCTCAATCCTCACTTAACTATTATCTCGAGTATACCTGATAGTTTAATACTGTTCAATATTTCTATCTTTTGCGGAAGCGATTAATCAGTCCTTCGATCATACCCAAGGCACTTTGATTAGGTGTTCCGCGTGTATTGCTGCCTCGTTCTGGCATTAGTAGCATGTCGAGCTGCATAAGCCCGATAGCAGTCGCAAACGAAGGATCGTCGACCGTATCAACTAGCCCAGCTAAAGTCTGCAAAGTACCAACCCGAGCTGCAAGCTGTAGCTTCTCTTGTGCATATGCCGCAATACCGGGTAGCTTAGCGGTGCCGCCGACTAAAACAACTCCACCTGGGAGCTTACGAGCCCGACTAATCTTTTTGAGTTCTTTGTCGACGAACTCAAACAACTCCTCTACTCTAGCTTCAGTAATCATGTGGATATCACTCTTGGTGAATGAATGCTTACTGCCGTTGGATTCCACACTAACCTTACCGTAATCAGGCATATCGAGAGAGGCGTGCTTAACCTTAACAACCTCTGCGACGTCCAAATCAGTCTTTAGTCCTATAGCCAGATCATTGGTTATGTTGATTCCTCCTATAGGTAAAACCGCAACGTGTTGTATCTCACCATCCTCGACCACCACCATATTAGTGGTGCCTGCGCCTATATCAAGCAGTAGCGTGCCCGATTCCTTCTGCTGCCTCGTAAGTACCGCCTCGGCAGCCGCAAGGCTAGAAACGGTCATATGGTTAATAGCCAGATCGGCCTGTTCAACTGCCATAGATAGACTTTTTAGGATTGGAGACGAAGCAGTCACGATATGAGTGTCTACTTCCAGACGCACTCCATGCATACCGACTGGATCTTTGATGTTATCTTGGCCATCAACCCGATAATTCTTGGCGAAAACCTGAATAATCTCACGGTTAGGTGGAAGCTTCATTATAGTTGCAGCTTCTTCGGCACGATATCGGTCATCAACTGTTATTTCGCGGTCGCCCGCACTAATCGCAATAACACCTTTTGAGTTCAATCCACCAACATGGATACCATTTACATTTACAGTGGCACCTCTAATTTGGATTCCAGATACTCTTTCTGCCTCTGCCACGGCATGTGTAATAGCCTCTGCCACGTCATCCATGTGAGACACCACACCTTTACGCATACCAATATTAGGTGCGTTACCGTGGCCAACAATAGATATCTCACCAGACTGGTCTGTCTGGAACATGCCAACTACACACCTAACGGCGGAGGTACCAATATCTAGTCCGAAAAAATAATTCGGCGATGAATCGCGCATGTTGTCAGTATAACGCTTATCCTACCGTCACACAATAAAATATGTCTTAAGTAAGTTTTGTTAGGACTTCTGCCCCATCCTGCGTAATCAAGACTGTGTCCTCGAAATGCGCCGACAGCGACCCGTCGGCTGT
>JBDTJP010000058.1:0-21648 GCA_039935755.1 Saccharimonadales bacterium (SeqCode) | reverse complement strand
CGCTGCGGAGGTTGCCAAGACGGAGGCTATGTTAAGAGGGAAGAGGCGATTCGCATGAGTGAACTTACAACAATTCAGCCCGGAGACCACGCCAAGCATGCTGATAGCAAAGCACTTCTAGGCTTTTGGGTCTACCTAATGACCGACTGCGTCCTGTTTGCTAGCCTGTTCGCTACGTATGCAGTACTGCGTAATAATACGTACGGTGGCCCACCGGCTAGTGACTTATTTCATCTCCCCATGGTTCTGGTTAGCACTTTAATATTGTTAGTCAGTAGCTTTACTTGTGGGCTTGCTGTAATTGCTGCACGCCGTAACCGTAAACAGCAGGTTGTGTTTTGGATGCTAGTTACGATGGCTCTAGGACTTACGTTCTTAAGTCTTGAAATATCTGAATTTAGACAGCTTGCTTCCGAAGGTAACAATTGGCAGCGTAGCGGATTCTTATCGGGATTCTTTACTTTAGTAGGTACTCACGGACTACACATCACGGTTGGGATCTTATGGATGGCAATTTTGGCATGGAGCATACTACGCAAAGGCTTGGTGCGGGCAAACTTGCGACGATTGGCAATGTTAAGCTATTTTTGGCACTTTTTGGACGTTGTATGGATATTCATATTTACTATAGTCTATCTAATGGGGACAATTAAGCTATGAGTAAAAACACTCGCAATTCAGCCACCAACGATGAGATAGATCAATCGCATATTACCTCGTACTTATCAGGGTTTGTGCTATCTATATTACTCACATTAGTCTCTTACGGATTAGTTGTCGGTAAGATAATACAAGGATGGAACCTTGTTTTCGCCTTGAGTGCTCTGGCTATAGCTCAGTGCATGGTACAGTTAGTTTTCTTTTTGCACCTGGGCCAAGGCCAGAAGTTTGGTGCAAAGATAGGCTCTTTCTTGTTCATGTTGCTCGTTGCGGCGATAGTTATTGTTGGATCGGTCTGGATTATGCGAGACTTGAATGTACGAATGATACATTCTGACGAGCAACAGAAAACTTATATGGAGGATCAGCAAGGGATCTAATGTTCAATACAGTTAAATTGTACTATTCGCTGACTAAGCCCGGTGTTTTGTTTGGTAACGTTATTACGAGCGCAGCTGGCTTCTTTTTGGCTAGTAAAGGACACATTGACCTTTGGCTCCTAATCTCTGTGTTTATTGGTACCTCACTAGTTATAGCATCTGCCTGCGTGCTAAATAATTACTTGGACCAAGACATCGATAGAATAATGGACCGAACCAAGAAGAGAGCAGTAGCCGACGGCGCGATCGATGGATACAAAGCCGTCATATTCTCGGCTGTTCTAGGTGTAAGCGGCGCAGCCATACTCTACTTGTATACTAACTATCTAGTATTAATACTTGGTTTGATTGGATACATTACTTATGTTGTTCTGTATGGGATGCTGTCTAAGCGGCTATCTTATTATGGTACGCTAGTTGGCAGTGTCTCTGGTGCAATACCGATTTTATCTGGATACTGTGCTGTTACAGGTCGGATAGATGCAGCCGCTACGTTATTGTTTATAATTTTATTTTTGTGGCAACTGCCAGAGTTCTACTCGATTGCTGTTTATCGCATGAGTGAGTATAAAGCTGCTAATATTCCGGTAATTTCGGTTGTTAAGGGAATCAAACAGACTAAAATTCACATATTTGTAGCTACTGTTGGTTTTGTGGTTTCCACGGTTATGTTAACTATCTTGGGCTATACAGGATATATATACTTGGGGGTCATGGGTGCATTAGGCTTATACTGGATCAAGCTTGGTTTTAGTGGCCTTAAGACAAAAGAAAACGATCAGTGGGCCAGAGGTATGTTCAAGTTTTCGCTGATAATGTTACTAACATTTTCTTTTATGGTTTCGATTGATTATTTTCTCATATAACATTGGTTATTTTTTGACTATGATTTGGATTTTTGGGTAGGTAATCTTACCGTGAATGTTGAGCCCTTACCGATCGCACTCTCTACATATATTCGGCCGGAGTGGGATTTAACTATCTGTTCTGCAATAGGTAAGCCTAATCCGTATCCTACTGTATTTACTTTGCTTCGAGTCGAGTCGGCTCTATAAAATCGGTCAAATATATAGGGTAGGGCGTCGCCGGATATCCCAATGCCTTGATCGGCAATGTGTATGCCTACACTGTTGTGGTCATGTGTTGTACTGATTGATATAACGCTATTTTTTGGGCTGTATTTTATGGCATTATCTAATAAAATTACTAGCATTCGCGTAAGTTTATTTTTATCTCCTGATATATATATATCAGGGATTGGCGTCAATTCCAGTTTAATTTGTTGATTTCTGGCTGCGTGCTTTACCTTATCTCCAGCATTATTAATAACATCTGATACTTTAATGTTCGCGAAGGATATAATATCCTGTCCGCGCGCCAGTTGCAGCAGGTTTGTAGATAGATCATCAAGATGATGCAACTCCTCTAGGTTACTCCTAAGCTGTTGCTTGGCATCTTCGAGTGTCAGAGACTTGTCACGCAGAGTGACCTCAGTTTCGGTTTGCATAGCAGTCAGAGGCGTACGTAGCTCATGACTCGCATCGGCGGCAAACCTGAGCTGGGCGGTGTGGGCAGACTCAATTGACCTAAGCGTGCGTTTTGCAAGTAAATAGCTACCGATTCCCCCAACGATCAGCACGAGTATATTAACGTAAACTAACTCACCTATAACGTATTGCTGACTAGATACCTCCTCGCGTATTCGTTGCTTTTGAAACGGGTCAATCTTTAACGTTCTAACTGATTTGGTTACTAAAAAATCAGCTTGTCTACGTAAACGATTCTGGACTTCCTGGGTTGTAATTCGATAAATATTAAAGCTAAAGAACATACTAACCGTTAATAGTATGAGTAAATATAAGCCGGTTAACTTAAGTAGGGCAGATTTGAACATTTACTAGTTTTTGCCAAAGATATATCCAAACCCTCTACGGGTTTTAATAAGTGGCTCCCCTTTGAACGGCTTATCGACTTTATTGCGGATATAGCCCATGTAAACCTCGACTGTGTTAGGCAGTATATCAGCGTCGTAGTTCCAGACATGTTGAGTGATGGTGTCTTTGCTAAGAACCCGTCCTGGGTTGCGCATCAAGAATTCTAATAAAGCGAACTCTTTATGGGTAAGCGTTATGGGCACGTCGTTTCTGGTGACAGTATAGTCGGCTCTGTCCAAAACGATATCATTATATTTGAGCTTTACGTCCAGCTGTTCTTGCGGCCGACGTAGTAAAGCCCGGACTCGCGCTAGTAGTTCATCAAAGGAGAAAGGTTTGACTAGGTAGTCGTCTGCGCCAGCATCCAGACCTTTAACTCGATCACGTATACCGTCTTTGGCAGTCAATAGGAGTACAGGCGTGTGTATATTACCTTTTCGCATTGCAGAAACGATGTCGAGCCCATCGTAACCACCGGGTAGCATTCGATCTAGGATGACTAAGTCGTAAGGCTCGGTTGTTGCCATAGTTAATCCGTCGTTACCATTATATGACACATCGACAGCGTAGGACTCTTGCTCGAGCCCTCGCTTGAGGGCATTGGCTATCTTATGTTCATCTTCGACTACTAGTATCCTCATACATATATATTATAGACATTAGTCTGAATTGAAGCTGTGAAATAACTATCATTCATATGCAAATTGTTGCAAAATAGTAACATTAGTTGTTTTCGGACTACGCCTCTATAAATGTTAGTGCGTAACCAATGTTACCAGCTCGGCCTGTTCGGCCAATACGGTGTACATAATCAGAGTAGGATTGAGGTGTAGAGTAGTTAACGACGTGTGTTATGTCGGATACATCTATACCGCGAGCTGCGACGTCTGTGGCTACCAATACTTCGATATTATTGTCCTTAAAGCGTCTAAGTGCTCGCTGGCGTTGTGCTTGAGATTTGCCGCCGTGAATTGCATCTGATTTAAAACCACGGTGCTCCAGCTCAATACATAGTTTTTCAACACTACGTTGAGTATCGTCGAATACTAGTGTCTTGCATACTACATCTTGGATAAGTAGATCGTGTAGCATGTCAATTTTTTGATCCCTACCACGGTAACGAACTATGTCCTGGTGAACGTTTCTGCTTGTGTCGCCGGTCTTTACCGCTATGTGTGTAGGGTTTTCAGAGAACTCTTGTATTAGTGTGCGTACCTTGTCATCCATTGTTGCCGAGAAGAAGAACGATTGACGCTTTTCGTTTAAGCGGGCTAGTATTGTTCGCATGTCGTGTATGAATCCCATGTCGAGCATACGATCTACCTCATCTAGTACGACTATATTGAACTGCGACAACTTTAACGTGCCACGATCGAGGTGATCTTTAATTCGGCCAGGTGTACCAATTACGATACGCGGGTTATCGCGAAGATCGCGTAATTGAGGACCCATAGCTGATCCACCGATAAGCAGAGCACCATTTAGACCGCTACCCTTGGCAATACTGCGGCATTCGTCTTGAATTTGTTCAGCAAGTTCACGAGTTGGGGCCATTATTAATGATCGAGCTGCCTTGTTTTGAATTAGGGTATCGAGCATAGGCACTGCAAATGCAGCCGTCTTGCCTGTGCCAGTGTTGGCTATACCAACTATGTCATTGCCAGCCAGGCCTATTGGAATAGCTTGGTCCTGGATTGGCGAAGGTCGCTTGTATCCCTTGGCTGCTAGGTTGGCTTTAATTAAATCCAAAGTCGCAAAGTCGCTAAATTGATTAACTGGTGTATATTCTTCCTCTACCAGCGGGTCAGCTTCCTTTATAAACCGCTGAGGGTTTATATACTCTTTCTTAGGTCCACGTGAACCGTAAGAACGGCTACCACCGCTTTTTTGAAATGGGCGCGCGTTACCGCGGCTAGGTCGTGTTTTTTGATAATAGGGCATAAAAATAGAATCCTTTTGTTTAGTAGTAATGCGATTGCTGATAATGAAATCGAGCACTGGCTAACTAAACCCGGATTCATCTAACAATACCTGTATATTAGCACAATTGATGCAAATACACAAGCATGATTATATTCATATGTTATAATGTTCATATGAGTACAGTGTGCTTCGATGATTTTTTTGCAGTCCTCAGTAATAAACAGAGACTAAATATCTTGCGTTATATTGAAGACAATGGCCCAAGTAATGTTACTGATATTGCGGCTGGGCTAGAAGTTGAGCAATCATCTATATCACACAGCGTAAAGCGCTTGCTACTCTGTCATTTCGTTACCGTGGAGCAAAAAGGTAAAGAACGCGTCTATTCATTAGACCAAGCTACCGTTGAGCCGCTTCTCGGTTTAATAGAAAAGCATGTACGTGCACACTGCGTTAAGGAGTGCGCACACAGTAAATGACCATAGTTTGAATATAAATTAAAAAGGGGAGATGAATCATGATATCAAACGTAAAACTAATAAAAAAAGAGACAATTGCAGACGGCACAATGGCTTTTTATTTCGAAAAGCCTAAAGATGTTGAGTTTCGTGCTGGGCAGTTCGCAGACTACACGTTAATCGATCCTCCAGAGACTGACGCCGAAGGAAACATACGCGGATTTTCGTTGGTCCAAGCACCCTACGAAGATTACTTAGTGGCGGCTACTCGTATGCGCGATACAGCCTATAAGCGAGTACTAAAAGACATGGCAGTCGGTACTGAAGTCAAGTTCGATGGTCCGTACGGAGACTTTACTCTGCACAAAACGTTAACCACCCCAGCCGTGTTTCTGATAGGCGGAATTGGTATAACACCAGTCCGTAGCATGATAGCTCAAGCCACCCACGACAAGGTAGACCAAGAGATTACGCTGCTATATTCAAACCGAACTCCAGAGCTTGCAGCCTTCCACGAAGACCTAGCTGGATTCGCAGCTGAAAACGATAAGTTTACCTACGTGCCAGTGTATACAGAGGCTAAGATGCCTGAATGGGACGGGGACACAGGTTATATAAACGCAGATATCGTTAAAAAGTATGTACCAGACATGAACAAGCCTATTTACTACATCTCTGGACCAGCAACTATGGTTGCTGCTATGCGAAAGATTCTAGTTGATGCTGATGTTAACGAGGATAACATCAGAACCGAAGAGTTCTCTGGATACTAGGGCTAAATAACGAGTTGCCCGTGCTAATTTTAGTACGGGCAGGTTTTTGTGATAGTTTTTGACTGAATTGCCTGGGCGTCTTGGACGTATGCGTGGTTTTCCCAATATTCTTTGCTGTTGTCTTTTTCGTTTTCGGCGCCAGGGAATGGTGGAGTACATGGGCCTATCCATGTGTCGTGTAGCTCATAGCTACCATCTCCATCACGGTGTAGTACTAGTGACAGCTTGTGGCTTGGAATTGGGTAGCGATTTTTAGCAAATCGCGAGAACACGTCTTTTTTATAAGGAAGAGCGTAAAATATTGTGTCTTTCTCGCTTGTCTCGACAATATCAGTGTTTCCGATAGTGCGGCCCATGTCGTGTTCTATCGATATGTATTCACCCTTTAGCTTGATGCCTGGTAAGATCTCTTTCAAGAGGTTTATAACGTATGGCTGGCGGCTTAGGTAGTGCCCAGCAGGGGAGTTTATAAGATTAACGTATACTCCGGGGCCCTTGTCAGATTTTATAATTACATATTTGTACATAAGATTCTCTATTGCCTATTATTATACTCTAAAATTGGTAATTTTGCACGCGGCCGGGGTTGCGACATACTGCGCCTAAGCTGTTTTGTCGCTTTTGTCACTAGGCGGTGTTGTTTATTGGTTTACCAAGACTCACCATCTTTACCGGGCATTTGTGTCCCAGCTTTTGGCCCCCAACTACCAGCTTTGTACTTATATAGCGGGCTTTGGTCTTGCCCCCAGGCCTGAAGTATTGGTTCGATTATGCGCCAACTGGCCAAAACTTCATGGCTGGTTGCGAACAGAGTTTTATCACCCCTAATAGCATCAACCAACACACGCTCATAAGCCTCATGGTGAGTGGTTTCAGACAGACTTTTATAATAAAAATCTAGATTTATGTTCTCAATTTTATCTTCAAAGCCCGGTTTTTTGATTCTTAGGCTTAATGCGATACCCTCGTTGGGCTGAATCCTAATAGTTAAGCGGTTTTCACAGTCCGGTGGGTCTGTATCATAAAAAACCATGGTTACTTCAGTCACCTTTTCTTTTAACGACTTTCCAGTACGGATATAAATCGGTACGCCTTCCCAGCGGTCATTGTCGATATAAAGTTTTATGGCTGCGTAAGTTTCGGTTTGAGATTTAGGGTTGCTGACCTCACTTTGATAATTTTCGTATTGGCCACGAATAGCATCCACTGCCATACGGTCGGCTTTAGGCGGTAGTACCTGATTCAGCAGATTAACTTTTGACTCATGTATACGCTCAGCCGTAGAGTCAATTGGTTTTTCCATCGTTACCAGAGCTAATATTTGTAATAAATGACTTTGGACTAAATCTCTCAGTGCACCAATTTGGTCATAAAATGTTGCTCGGCCCTCTATATCTATTGATTCAGTCGCAGATATAATGATGTGGCTAATATGTTTATTGTCCCAAGTCGACGTTAGCAACGGGTTTTCAAATCGAAAGGTTAGTATGTTTTGAGCAGTATCTTTGGCAAGATAATGATCGATGCGATATATCTGTTCGATATCAAATGATTCAGCCAGCGTGTGTATTAGCTCTTCGGCTGAAACTAGGTCATACCCGAAAGGCTTCTCTATCAACACTCGGCTTTCCGCTACCCCGTGCTGACAGCCATGGTTAAGGTCCTCGCTGCCCAGGCGCCTAATAACGCCGCGAAATAGCGTAGATGGTATAGCTAAATAGAACAAGCGGTTCAAACAAACACCAACACTGTCTTCTATTGCATCTAGCTTTTGTTTCAGCACTGAGTAATCATCGGGTTGCGTCATGTCCATATGAACTATAGTCAAAGACTCCCTAAGCCACTTAATCGTTTCCTCGTGGCTAGGCTTCTTAAGGTCAGCCTTGCTTAGACTACTTTTAATAAGATCTATTATGTCGTCTACCTTAGTGTCGCGTCTTGATATACCGACAATCTTGAATGACTCGGGCAGCATATGGCTGTCTGCAAGTTGATATAGCGACGGCAGCAACTTGCGTTTAGCCAGGTCGCCGGTCATGCCGAATATAACTAAAATAGCCGGCTGCAAGAGCTCCACTATGACTCCTTGTTTATATTATGGCCACCGAATTGATTTCGTAGCTCAGCTAGCAGTTTTGTGGCAAAATTCACTTGTCCGTTCTGGGAAGCGACTCTAACATCAAATGAAGCTTGGACTGCAGGCATATTAACGCCAGCATCTTTGGAAGCCTCTAGTGACCAGCGGGCTTCACCAGACTCTGCTACGTAACCATCGACACCGTCTAGTTTTGGGTTTTCCCTGAGGGCTTTAGCCGCAAGTGCGTTGAGTTCGGATTCTATAACACTACCACGTTGCCACACGTCACCGATTGCTGCTAAGTCCAAATTTTTGTAAGGCCCATCGTTTATGAGCTGATAGCCCTCTGCCAAGCTTTCCATTACACCGTATTCTATTGCGTTATGAGTCATTTTTATAAAGTGCCCGGCGCCGTACTCTGGGCCAAAATACGCGTATCCACCGCTTGCTTTAGCCATACACTGCAAGATCGGTTCGATTGTTTTGAAGGCTTCTTCTTTGCCACCAACCATCATAGAAAACCCATTAACTAGGCCTAACACACCGCCGCTTACGCCGACATCTACCAAGTGTATGCTCTTGCTCATAGCTGACTCGCCGCGTTGCTTGGTTAATCGGAAGTCAGAGTTCCCGCCGTCAACTATAATAGAGCCTTCAGGCAATACATTTAGCCAGGCATTAAATTCAGCATCAACTACGCTAGAGGGGACCATAAGCCAGACTAGTGGTTGTTGCTCGCTAGACTGGAATTCTGCTATGGCCGCGCTGCGTGTTCCGACTACTGTTGCCCCTTTGCTGGTGGCTCGCTCTTGGTTGTCCGGGTTAGGGTCCATTGCTACAACCTCGTTACCACCTTCAATAACTTGTTGGGTTATCTGAAGGCCCATCTTACCTTGACCAACGATTATAATTTTCATGATGCTTACTCCCTATTGGTTAATTTGATCTTGGTATATATGTGCTTCGGGCAATTGTTTAAGCAGCTGCGAAGGTTGTTCGCTAGTAGTTAAGCTCTCGGTTGATAACCGATTCAACGCCTCGAATTTAGATTCTCCAAATACAAAAGCGAATGCGATATCGATGTTTAGCAGCGCCTTAACTGATAGCGTAATACGCGTAAATGTATCACTCTGGTACCCGACTACGTTTTCGTTGCTAATAGTTCCTGGTGTTCCGGGCAATATACCAGCTATATGTCCATCTGGACCGATACCGAACTGGCCTATTATATAAGTATCCTCACGGAAGTTATCCTCTATAAGCTGACTGTATCTTGAAGATGTATCTTGTAGTGATAAGTTATCAGGGGTCAGTATAGTTATTACATTTGCTCCAGTCGCATCAAACCCGGCATCACGTAATTGCAGCCAGTTCGAATCCTTGTGGTCATAGACTCCGTACCGTTCATCGGTTTGCATGATTGTAAGATTGGCTCTTAGTTCCACGGGTATAGCCTGTATTACAGCTACGCTCAAACCGATATTTGAGCCACCAGGTACCAACCATATTACTTGCTTTCTCTCGCCTAGGTTACTAAGTAAGCATTGCTTCAGATCTTCTGTTGAAGCATCATTGTTTTGAACAAAATGGAACGACAGGCTCACAACGTAATCGGCATATTCATACCTATATTATATCACGCAGTTAAAATTTGTTGTTTTAGACGCCTGCTAATAGTGTATTTATATGGATGTATTACGAGACTCGTACTTACAACAAATCTGCAATACTTGGCAAACTTATTGCTCCAGCCGCTTTGAATTGCTCGGGGGTTACTAGGCCAGTTTGAATTAAAATAAGTTCAGTATGTCACTTAGGTTATTGATGACGTATGTGGGCTTAAGACTTCGCAAGTCTTTGATATCATAAAACTTGTAGTGTGATTCAGGGTAGAACAACATTGAATCGATACCTGCATTTCTTGCCGCTAATATGTCATTCTCAGAGTCCCCAATAAGGAGTGTACTGGTGGGGTCTGCCTTAAGTGATCTCATTGCCTCTATGACTGGCTGTGCGTCGGGCTTTACACGTTCTGTATCGCCTCCACAAACTACGGCATCAAATAAAGTATTAAGCGTGTGTCGTTTTAGTAATGGATCTACGTATTCGTGCGTAGAGGTAGTAACCAGGGCGGTTTGCTTTCCAGTATCCTGTAAATGACTTAAAGCCTCGCGTGCACAAGGATACAACATAACTCTAGGAACATCCCTGGTTGCAAGGACACTGGCCCGCTCGATTACTGTATTAGCACCACTGTATCCTTGGGCTTCAAAGCGCTGCCTAAACAATTCAAAATTTGCCCCAATGTCCTTATCGCTGAAGTAGTGACCGTGTTCTTCTGATGCAGCTCGCAATGACTCCAGCCATATGTCTAGTGTTCTGACTAGGGTACCGTCCCAATCAAATAATATATACTGATATTGTTTCATGCAAGAATAGTAACAGTTATTTATGTGACATCACCATCTGTATAAACAACAATACTTAGTTGACGTAAATGAAATTATATAGTATCATTCGCGTATTACTGACTTATAATTATTACCCAATAGGACATGAATCATGATTGTTGCAGCACTAGCTAGTATGCCGGAGCGTTTACCTTATCTAGAGGAAGTAGTAGATGCAATCCGTCCACAAGTAGACGTTTTACGCGTCTATCTTAATAATTTTGACGCTATACCTTCCTTCTTAAGTGAAGAGGAAGGACGCCTTTCTTCCGCTGCCGCAGGAGACTTAGGTGATAGCGGGAAGTTCTATTGGTTCGACGAACGAGAGGACACGTCACATACACATTATTTAACGCTTGACGACGATTTGGGCTACCCAGATGACTACGTTTCTTCATTAGTTAGGGAATTCGATGCTCGTAGTGGTAGCGCGATTATAGGCGTACATGGTTCGACTTTATCGCAACCGATCGAAGATTTTGTAACTTCACGTGAAGAGCGTTTTAGGTTCTATCAAGGTCTAGAGCGAGCACGTACAGTACATCTACTTGGGACCGCAACCACTCTTTTGAGTCGAGACACACTTAACTTAAATCTAGATGATTTTAAATCACTGCGTAACGCCTCCGACTTACATTTGGCTATTGCAGCGCAACGACAGAAAGTTCCGATGATAGCGGTAGCACGCCCTGACCAGTGGATAACAGAAGAACGACCGTGGCAAGCTGAAGGCTACTCAATCTGGAAGTCAGTCAGGAACCACAGTACTCCCCAAACAAAACTCGCAAGAACAGCTCTAGATAGTTGGCAGTTGTTTGAAGACCCATTAGTGATGGTCTAAATGCAATCAGCTTTACGTGTTTGATAAACAGTTCAGCACTTAACTCCTCGTGGGCGCTTATTTATGCTTGGGAGGTTGCATGACTATCGGCTGTTTCCAGATAGAAGTTGGGCCAGGCTGTCCTCTTAGTAGTTGAAGCACCGTAGCAGAGCTACGGAGCATCGCTACGACTGCGTATAGGAGTAAGAGCGCAACTGGTATTTCGACCAAGAGCGCCGTAATAATCGCTGGCCACCTTTCGTTGGTTGACCATGACAGGCAGACATCGAACCAAGCGTCGACAATCAAAAATACTGCCGACACAGTCAACGCTATCGTCGCTAGATTTCGCTTGTGCCACACTAACCATCCGGCTACACCCAACACAATAACCATCGCTATATCAAACCCAATCCATACCGTACGCCACATACCACCAAACTCGCCAGCGGGCAGGGTGAGTGAAAGATATACAATCCAAGGCAGTAACAAAAGGGCGCCGCCAAATGTGATTACGAGTACTATAGGTTTTCTATGAGTAAATGCTTTAGTGTGCGTCCTCTCAATCATTTCATCTAAAGCCTGCGCAACCTCTGCCCGTTGGTTGGCGGACCAGCTACGTATTTCGCCTCTATTAGGAATTGTTGTCATAACCTCACACCGATACCGATTTACTAATGGTAGTGGAGGCAAACAGAGGCAGCACAGACCAGATAAACTTCGTATGTTCACAGTTTAAGAATGTTTGCGTTGTTTTTATGGCTGTTTCCTCATCATGTATATAATTATAGTCTAATACTTAAAATTAATAGAGTAGCTAGTATTTCACCTTCTGCCCCTATTCTATGCAGAACAAGTCCCGTAGCTAATTATGTGTGCGTACTCTATTTGGAGTAAACTATATGTATGAGGGATTATCTATTTAATCAGAGCGCTCTAATATTTTTTAGCGCCATGAGTTCAGTATTCTGTTTCATGGTTATAAACCATACGCTGAAATTAACTCATGGTAAAAAACGTACAGCCGTTGGGGTTGCTATAGCTTGCATTATGTTAGTAGCCGAGCTAGGGTTTATTGCTAAGTTATTTGGGCTACACGACACTCCTGTATCCGCATACTACATCGCGTTCGTATGTGACGTATTGATAGTTCTGATAGTACTTAACTGGAAGAGTGGGCTAAAAGGTGCCTTCTATGGATTTTTAGCCTTAGGAAGTACCTTAATGTTGCTGGCACTCGCTATTAACAGTTACTATCACTACTATCCAACTTTGAGCTCATTTTTTGTAAATTCATATATTGGTCAGAATACAGCCGATAAGGTGAGCACCTCCCGTCAAAATAACAAATTATCCGGTTCTATTGAAAAAGCCTTATTTAGTGCTGGGCAAACAAAGGGCACCGTGACCGCCGTAAATATTCCTGGGACAGTGTCGCATCTTGCAACCCGAGACGCATATATTTACTTGCCTCCCGCGTATTCTAACTCTGCTTTTAATTCAGTACGGTTTCCGGTCCTAGTGCTGTTAACTGGAACACCTGGTAGCCCTTCCAGTTGGCTCCAGGGTGGACAACTTACTAGGATCATGGACGATTTTGCCAGTCACCACGAAGGCATAACGCCAATAATTGTGCTCGCTGACCATTCGGGTAGCTTTACAAACGATACTGAATGCTTGAATAGTACACAAGGGAACGCGGAAACCTACCTTACTGTTGATGTGCCGTCATTCATAAAACAGCACTATAGATCTTCCTCTAGTGCTAACAATTGGGGGGTAGGGGGTTTTAGCGAGGGCGGAATGTGCGCAGCCATGTTAACCCTAGAACACCAGGATGTGTATAGACACTTTCTTGATATTGCAGGCGATCCGTATCCATTTCTTAATAATACTAAATTGACGTTACCTGTTTTATTTAATGGATCCAATAGTGCCCAGAAACAGCATAATATTGACTGGCTTATCCACGCCAAATCATTCAATCCCGGCTTAACCGCACAGTTTGCGATAGGTACAGACGACAATAAGCGACTGATTAGTGAGATGCGGCAAACATATCGGGTTGCTAGCCAAAAGAAAATACCCTCAACACTTGAGTTAATTGAGCATGAAGGCCACACGTTCACTACTTGGTCCCGTGCCTTTAGCAATGCTCTACCTACTATGTCTTATAACCTCGGCGCAACCGCGTGTGAAACGAACTGCATACAGTAAGGTATCTAGGCCTACTGGATGTGTTTCAGGAAATGATGTAGATTCTCAAGCACTCGGCTGCCACGTCGTTGGTTAGACTCATACGTGTCACCAGCAACATCTCTAGAAAATATAACTCTAGGGATATCTTTAAAAAGTTTGTAATTATTTTCATTTGCCGACATATCAAAGATTGCATAATTGTTATCGCTAGAAACCCAGTTTTTAAATCCGTCCTTACTGAATGGACTGCCTCCGCACGCTTGTATGAGTATGGAGCCAGGCTGAATCAGTTCAAATTCTGAATTGTTGAGTACTTCAACATTACTAGGACTGCATAAAACTGTAACGGCAGACTGCTTTAGCAAATCATTTTTATCAAGATAGCTAACACCCAGGTCCTCCCAGTCGCTTTTTCGATTAGGGCTAAAGTAATAAACTTGCATCTTGTAGGCTAGTGCAATACGTGCAACAGCTTTGCCAATTGCGCCCAAACCAATAATACCGATAGGTATTCCGGCTAATTCATGGGTCTCGCCTTTTTTCCACTGGTTATCGCCTGCGCCACGTATTAGGGCTACTAGCTGCATGAAGAAAAATTCTGCTACCGGTTCTTTGTTACTAGAAACTATATTACTAAACGAAATATTACGTCTAAACAATGCATCCAAATCAATATTTGCAGTAGAAGTGCCACAAAGCCCGATATATTTTAGGTTAGGGCAGGCATCTAGATAAGATGTATCTATGATATCCCACGGGGAAATTAATACAATATCTGCATCACCTGTTTTTTTAGTTTGATCATCTCTCGGGAGCCTCATTTTTGGAAATTCAATCTTATTTGATGCTAACTCTTGAATTTTGTCTTGGACTTCAGGGAGAAGGCGATAATCTAGAACGGCTATCTTGTGCATACTCTAACTATAACAAAAAATGGAAATATGCATTTATTTCTATACTACTTATGCTTGGCTGGGGCTAGTGGATGTGTTTCAGGAGGAATTTACAGCAATCTACGATATGTTAAGTGACCCTATCTCTTTCTAGGGTTAATTATATGCCGAGCGGCGTAACGATAGGTTAAGTCAGCTAGCCTAATAAAGGTTGCAGTGCGGCCCAGAGGCAGTTCTTCTTCTCTAAAATCATCCACGCTGTAAGTATCTCTAAGAGCTGCGCTTCTGTCTTCCTTATAGCTCGGGAAGTTAGGGTCATGAATATTCACCATTTCACTTGGCTGAAACTCAGGCCCAACCTTAAACGTCATTTCAGGTTCCATAAAGTCGATTTCATAACCAAGTTTAACGCTTCCGAATCCGATAGAATAATTTAAGCCTGATGCGAAACTACCCATTAAACAAGTTCCACCTATTTTTGCGTTTGGAGAAACGATATAACCAGCCTTACGACCAGGCAAATAATCATGGAGTACGCGAAAATCTATCATGTAAGGTTGTATTTGACCGTCTGTAAAAGCTTGACTAACTATATCAAGCTGTACTAGAGAGTTAGCAACAGCTAATCGTCTGTCAGCCTCCGGTAAGGTTAGTAGTTCGGGGTGTATAGAGAACTCAGCCATGTTATCCTTTTCCACCCGTTAACTTAGTCCACTAACTATAGCATATTTGATAATAGATTATATAAAATTTAGACAAAAGACTTCTATATTGGTTATGCTTGGCTGCGGTTAGTGGATGTGTTTCAGGAAGAATTTATAATTAACTCTCAAGAATCTCATCAACTGCTGAATAAAGTTCTTCGATAGTACCCTCGTTGGTAATATGAAAGTCCGCAAGTTTCATACACTCGAATAAACGCTGTGTGTTTGGTGGGTTGTTTTCTGTCCGCTCTCGCACTAAGAATTCATTAAGATTGTCAGCTTCACCTAATTTATCGTTATTCTTAGTGCGATTAAAACGAATCTTAGGATTTGCGTCGATAGATATAAGCTTCAGTTTGCTTGACGATTTCAAGAAAGTAATCTGGCCTAGTTGCCTCATGCCAGTAATAACAGCGGAATCTTTCATACGTTTAATGATATACTCGGCCAAATAACCATCACCATGTTCTTTGGCAAGCTCCGTACCTAAAGAAATTAGGTTCTCTCTTGTTGGCTCAACTCCTGTATCGGCACATATTTGCTTTAAAGGTGCGCTTATCTGGAACACAGGAATGCCGAGTTTTGCGGCTATATAATCACCAGCAGTATCCTTGCCGGATCCGATCGTTCCGACTAATCCGATAACCATTTTTTCCATAAGCAAATATTGTCATAAAAATAATCTGATAGCAAACAATAAGACTCCTTAAACGTCTTATTTCTATACTGCTTATGCTTGGCTGGGGATGAGGGATTCGAACCCCCGATGACGGAACCAGAATCCGTTGCCTTACCACTTGGCCAATCCCCATTATATTAGTAATTACGGGCTACAGGAGTGGATTATACAAAATCTTGGCCCGTAGCGCTAGTAGGTAGGGTACAATATCGGTATATGCGCAATAAAATATTAAGGACTGTGGGTATATTCGGCACGATTGCCTGTATTGTTATATTTGCTCGAGAGCCAAGCTTCCCAACTCCAGACAAGTTACTGGTGTTTGCTACTTTCGTGGCACTTATCTTCCACCAGGCCAAGGAGCTGCTCAGGCGATTTGTGCCGTTTATTGCATTACTGTTGGTATATGAATCGTGTAGGGGGTTAGTACCACACCTTAATACTCACGTAAATTATATGTTTATGCCTCACGCTGATAAGTTTTTATTTGGTGGCCACTTGCCGACAACACTGTTGCAAAATCTGCTATGGCACGGTCATGTTCAGTGGTACGACTTTGTTTTTTACCTGGCGTATATGCTGCACTTTGTGCTGCCACTCGTTTTGGCAGTATTAATATGGAAACTCAGAGACAAAGAATATTGGCGATACATTACTGCTTTTGTGACTGTGTCGTTCATGGGTTTTATAACCTTCTTGGCATTTCCGGCTGCTCCGCCATGGATGGCAAGCGATATGAAGTTGATTGAGCCGATAACTCGTATTTCCTCGCACGTATTTTATGCGTTAGGTATTCATGATTTCCCGAGTGTTTACAATAAATTATCGCCAAACCCTGTGGCGGCAATGCCTAGCTTGCACGCCGCATACGCCACGCTATTTGCAATCTTTGTCACTTTACTATTCAAAACACGTTGGCGTTGGCTGGCGTGGTTGCACCCAATATTAATCTGGGTGGGCACTGTTTATCAGGGTGAGCATTACGCAATAGATGAAATAGCGGGGATAGCTTACGCCGTGGCTGCGTTCTTTGCTGCACCATATGTGCTTAGGGCTGTGGAATTTGTAGCGAATTATTTAATACGTAAATTTAAAGTTCTAAAAAAACATAAGCTTGCCGGCACGTAAATTTGTGCTAACATAGAAGTACTTTAACAACGTAAAAATATAAAGAGTGCGGGGAGAGATCTAGCTCGTCGATCCGCCAGCAACCTACTGATAGTGCATGCAAATATGTATGTGCCCAGCAAGGTGCTCCATCTAGTCCCGATACGTCGGGAAAGATATAAAGCGTCCTCGTTTAACCTTTCCTGGCAGTGTCAGAAAGGTTTTTTTATGCCAAACATTAAATTATTTACGTCTGAGAGCGTCGCCGCCGGGCACCCAGATAAGATTTGTGATGCAATCAGTGACGCGATTGTAGACGCTGCGCTTGCACAAGATCCACATTCGCGTACTGGTGTTGAAACAGTAGCCGGAGCTAACCAAATATGTTTGTTTGGAGAAATCAAAACAACCGCCAAGTTAGACTACGAGGAGATCGCAAGGGCTAAAGTAAAAGAGCTCGGATATACAAATCCAGCTTGGGGATTTTCGCAGGAATCATCTTTCAGTAATGATATTCATGAACAGTCACCAGAAATTGCTCTAGGTGTTGATCAAGATGGAGCTGGTGACCAGGGAATGATGTTCGGTTACGCCTGCGATGAAACACCAGAACTTATGCCTTTGCCAATCGCGATTGCCCATGCCTTAGCTAGGCGCATTGATGAGGCTCGTGAAACTGGCAAACTGGAATGGCTTCGCCCAGATGGTAAATCACAGGTCACGATTCGTTACGAAGACGATAAGCCAGTTGCAGTAGAAAACATAGTTGCAGCAGTTGCGCACGACGAAGCTGTTAGCGCAGAAACTGTGCGTGCTGGAATAATTACTGAGGTGTTCACACCAGTACTCGAGGCGTACAAATTAGAACTACCAGCCGAAGATAAAATAGTAGTGAATGGTACTGGCTTATGGCACATACCGGGCCCAGAGTCTGATGCTGGCTTAACTGGCCGCAAGATTGTGGTTGATACATATGGTGGGTACGCGCGAGTTGGCGGCGGAGCTTTTAGCGGCAAAGACCCAAGCAAGGTGGATCGCTCTGGCGCATACGCAGCTAGGTATATAGCTAAAAACATCGTTGCCGCAGGCCTAGCAACTAAATGTGAAGTTGGCCTGGCATACGTAATCGGCAAGCCATTACCTCTGATGCAAACCATCGAGACTTTTGGCACGTCTAAAGTTAGTGACGAAGAACTGCACGCATTTAAGGATAAACTAATAGATACTTCCGTAAAGGGAATCATCGAAGCCTTAGACTTGGCTCGCCCGATTTACAGCCAGACAAGCGCCTATGGGCACTTCGGCAAGGCTGATCTACCTTGGGAACAAATCAAGGCCATCTAACTCCGGGGGTAAGAAGCCCTTAGGGTGCTTAAAGCCAGGTTCCCACTTTGTGCCTTTTTGATAACCTAGGTCCTTCATAAGTTTGGTAGGCGCGTTACGAAGGTGCAAGGGGACCGGTAAGTCTGGATGTTGCTCTGCGGCTGACTGCGCTGCATGCATAGCACTGGTTACCGCGCGAGATTTGTCGCACTTCGCTAGAACCGTAGCACAGTGAAACAAGTTGTACTGACATTCGGGCATACCGATACGTTCTACGGCCATAAATGTACTAACAGCTAAGTTGAGTGCGGCTGGTGCGGCCAGACCTATATCCTCGGATGCGAATATAACCATGCGTCTGGCGACAAATTTAGGGTCTTCGCCAGCTTGTAACATACGGGCCAGATAGTATAGTGCTGCAGTCGCGTCATTGCCACGCATTGATTTAATAAATGCACTGATTATGTTGTAGTGAGTTTCGCCATTTTTATCATAACCTGGCACACGCTTTTGGGCTGCTGTTTCGATGACTTCTTTTGTAATTGGGCCGTTAGCTAATTGGCGAGCTAATTCAAGATTACCTAGGGCCACCCGAGCATCCCCGCCCGATAGTTCAGCTATCAGGTAAATACTCTTGTTTGATAGCTGCTTTGAGGGTAGTTTTAGGGCTTTAGCTGCCCTCTTGACAATGGTGGTAATAGCGAGCTTGTCAAGGGGTTCTAGGACTAGTACTCGGCTACGGCTCAGCAAGGGGTTAATTATCTCGAAACTAGGGTTTTCGGTGGTGGCTCCAACTAGGATAATTGTGCCGTTTTCTACATAAGGCAAAAACGCGTCTTGTTGGGCCTTGTTGAATCTATGAATCTCGTCGACAAATAATATGGTGATTTGCCCAAGCCGTTGGTTGCCCTCAGCATGGGTTATGACTTTCGTGATGTCGGCTTTGCCAGATGTCACTGCGCTTAGTTCTATAAATTCGGCGCCAGTTTCGCGGGCAATAATACGTGCTAGGGTTGTCTTGCCGCTGCCAGGAGGCCCCCAAAGTATTAAGCTGGTAGGCTGCTTATTGGCAATAATCTCATGGATTATCTGCCCAGCTGCCACAAGGTGTTCCTGTCCTACGACGTCGGCTAGTGTTTCTGGGCGCATCCGTTCCGCCAAAGGTTGATTCATTACTCAAGTATACACTCTAGAACCATGCAGGCTGATGCAGGTACTTTTAAGTAACCCGTAAGGGCTTATGCTTTTATGAGTATTAATGTATAGTTATTCTTATAAGTTAGGTTTCGGGTATGCTGAAGATTAATAGACTCAAATTGAAAATCACTAGATGCTTTAAGCTAATGCGTGATAAAACGTGGCTCATCGCACTACTCATGGCCGCCGGCATAGTGATAATTTTGGCTATTATCATATTAATTAGTTACATGTCCTCTGAATCAAAGCCAGCCTCACAGTTAATAAAGAAGGATCCCGTACAGATACAAGGTGAAAGTATCAATGCAATTACAAAGACCCAATCCAAAGGCAGCGACCTATGGGTTAATACAATGCTTAATAACGCTATATTCTATGCTGATAACGGTTCTTGTGATGAAGCAAAGTCAATTTTAAAAGAGGTTAAGTCTACTAAGCAAGGGGACTACAAATTAGTAGAGACAAGGATTGCAAAGTGCAAGTAGCTATAACTAATCGTACAAAGCTCATATTGTTTGTTTTTAGTTTGTTAATATTTGCGTTTTGTTTGCAAGGTAAAACTAGCGCTCTATCTAGTCGGGGACCCGACTTAGTCGATCTCGGCAAGGGTTCATCAGAAAAGGCGGGCTATGTATTAGTTGATACGAGCGCGGCGTCAATTAGGCAAATAAGTATACCACTTTACTTTACAGCTCAAACCGGGAACTCCGTAACCGTTGTCGGGGGTGACCTTTGTGCTAGCGACGGCAACCCTAACGCATATAGAGACAGGAATAATCCTAAATATTCTGCCGGTACAACCATAGCAAGCTATTCTGTCGGTAGTAACGTAGTTAGTGGTGTAGTAAAGACAAACTGGCCATGCGAGGACGGGGGTTCTGGCAAGACTATAGGTATATCTTCGTCTTCACTCGCGCTTGACTCGAGTTCGGGTCTCTACAAAGGAATTTTTATCGCTCAGGTTCCATGGGATAAAGGTAATATTGAAAACGTTTTCCATATCGAGGCGTCAAATGGCGGGATTGTTGGCTACAGTAGTGATAATACTGCTCAGGGCTTTGGTATCGAGCAAGAATCCCCCCAAGACACCTACCGGGACTATAAACTACCATTTGCGCCTGATTGTAGTGTTAAGGGTACCGCTACAGCATCGATCGATATATACGACCCAGACAATGGTACTGCTGGGGTCCAGCCGGAAAAATTTAATGTATCTATTTATGACGAGACCACCGGTACGAATGTTGTGCTTACTCCACATATTGGAACAGATTCGGGAGTCTATTCACCTGGAGCTAGCAATGGCCAACACTATCCAGTAAAATTTACAGTCAAGACAGGCCACAAATATGTATTTGAGGTTAATCACGTATATTCCGTCAACATTCTACAGTTCAGCCTTCCATTTGACAGCATTTACTATCTAACTGGTTGCAAGGCTCCTGTTCCAACATGTGATATCACAGGTGTACCGGCCACAATAGAGCAGGGCGGAACTTTTACAGCTAAATTTAAACTAACCAACAGCAGCCCTTATACAAAGATGGGTTCATTAAACCCTCCAAACTCGCAGAGGTGGGGCACAGGAATGAACAGAGTCAGCATAATAGGCGACGCTGCAACAGCTACCTTTACGGCTGTATACCAAGGCGATAATCAGGACTTCTCATGGGGACTAGTTAATGATGCTACTAACGTTTGGTATGGTGGCTGGAAAAACCCTACAGTTCTTTGTACGAAGAAGATAACCGTTACACCTTCACCAATTAGGGCTGCATGTAACAACTTGAAGATCGAGCCGAGGTTAGTCGAGGCGGGCCGTACCGCCAAAATTAGTGTGGATGCTAATATTTCTGGCGGGACAGCTGGCCCGCAAAAATACAATACTAAGGTAACAATCAGTGGCCCCACTACACTATCATCGCTTGCTGGCGGAACAATTCTTTCGGGTCCGGCTCCGGGTGTTACGTATGACGGTAGGCTAAGTTCGGCACCGATTAGTTTCGGTATTACGCCAACTAAAGTGGGAAAATATGACGTGACCGTGACTATTAACTTCACAGGGGCTAAC
>JBDTJP010000057.1:0-9379 GCA_039935755.1 Saccharimonadales bacterium (SeqCode) | reverse complement strand
GTCTAGAATATTGTAATACACATGCGAAGAAATCGAGATATCGCTACCCAAAAAACGCGCTTAGGGATTTTTAGTCGCCACGTAATGCACATAAATCTCCTTTTCAAATAGGGGATTTTGATTTATTCTGAGGCTAATGATTAAAAAAACAACATCAAAACTAATTAAACTCACACCAGCAGAATATAAATTATATATTAAAAATAGATGGCGAGGAGACTTTGATAAACTCATCGTCGTTCTAGGGCTTATTAACGTCGTAGCAACAATACCACAGGTTATGCAGATTTGGGCTAGTCCACATGCCCTAGCCGTGTCTATATTGTCTTGGTCTTACTATGTATTTTTTACGGTCGCACTACTGGTGTACTCGATCTTAATCAAATCAAAGCCGATGATTATTTCGTACAGTGCTAATGCCGCTATATATCTTACGGTGCTAGTAAGCGCTGTTATTGTTAAGATGCAGTAGCGCTGACGAGCGAGCGAGAGAGCTACGGGGTGTAGTACCTGGTTGTCAAAGTATAGAACGGTTGCTCTAGGCTACAAACTAACCATTGCTTACCGTGTATATTTATGTTACAATATACTAGTTCTGATTCGGGAACATTTAACAACTACGACACTTCTGGAAGGAAGTGATCATTATGTCAAGACTACGATTACAGTCAGACAGGGTGAAAGAAGCTGGTGCCGAGAAGCGCCGCGACTGGAGTCCGTCTGAGTCAAGCGGTCACTACCGGATCTACCGGTCGTGGCAGCGTAAGTCAGACAAACACATTGAGCGGGAGAACTTTTGCCATTACTGGCGAGTGGTTCTCATCTGGGCCCCCCTCAGGGCGCTGCGCAAACCACTTCTGGCACTCGTCGGTCTTATCGCCGTCGCCGGGATTGTGGCGTTTACCTTCACGCACTTCGGTGCGGTCCTCGGTGGGCTGGCTGCAGCTGCGGCCCTTGGGTACTTGGTGCTCGGGTGGTTCGTAGTCGGTCAGGTTCTGATGGACATCAAGGTGCCTGAACTCGACGGGAAGAAATGGGGGTGGCTCGATACAAAGAGCGCTACCATTAAGGCAGCATTCGTGCTGGCGACACTTCCTGTCGTGTTGGCCTTTGCGATTGTGATCACCATTGGGTCAGCGCTGACTCTGTTCTTCTTCGGTCTTGAAGACGACTACCGTGCCTACAGCCGGTTCGGACGATGGTTTGCGGGCGCTCAGCCCAGCAGCCGCCGTCCGTTCAGCTGGATCCATCCGTGGCTCGTTCTTCCGGTTGCGCTGATCGTCTACAGTATCGTGTTCGGCTTCCTCGTGAATCTGATTGTGGTCACTGTACTCGTCGCTCTCTTCCTTGCGGTGATTTTCACACTCTCCTACTTTGGCGACAAGGCCAAGGAACGGGCCAAGGAAGAAGCCAGGGAGCGCAAGCTCCAGGAGCAGGCCGCCGAGGATCTACAGAATCAGGCAATCAGAGAGGCAGTCACACAGTTCGTGCTCAAGCGTCTGTTTGCCATCATCCACCCCGAGTGGATGGGCGATGACCAGCGGTTCGAGCAGTGGCTGGAGCGGTACAAGGAGTACTGTCTTCGCAAGTACGGGACGCGGTATGACCAGGTCGCGTACTACCTGCACCTCTACCACGTCACGGACAGGTACCACAAGGAGTACCGTCAGAGCCCGTGGAACGTCGATCAGGATTACAACCATGGCTTGAGTGAGCCGCCGCAAGTTGCTCCGAAGGAGAAGGAGCGGTTCGTTCACATCAAGTCAGTGTCTAGCACCATCTGGGACGTCATTGTCCTGCTCTGGTCCGTGGTCTTGGTCAAGAAGTGGAAGATCTGTCCGCTAGTAGAACTGCCCCCCGAATAAGGGCACGAGAGGCAGGTGGGGCCGGCAGGCGAGTAGGATTGATGATACGTCATCGACACTACTCGCCGCCGCCCTGCCACCCTCTCAAAATTGCTCCATGAGTGTATGCTCGTGCTGATGAGTCCAAAAGGACGAAAGCAAACAAGCTACTTTACCGGATGCACCGACTCGTTACCACAACAACCTTGGTCGTTCAGCATCTGAAACATACATTGGGTCGTCAGGCGTGATTGTTTAGTGTGTTAATAGCCGGGAGGTAATATATATTCTGACGGGATTGGATTCGGTAATTCTTGCTCTGTCCCATATGCGACAACGATTTCTTCAGAATCCTTGAGTATCGGCTGTTGAGGGTCCCCAGGGTATTGTTTACCATTTAGAAAGACTTTTAGAGTTTTATTACTGTCAGTTTGGTAGATACCAATTCGCTTACTGGTAAAATCAACTCCCCAGGTGTCGAAAAATTGTCCGAGCGTGAATGTCCGCACCGTTGCAGGCTGGATATGGAGAACACCACTCGTGTCGTACGTGTGAATGGCTGCGATAAAGCCATCTGCCATATTGATACCGACCCCAGGAGGTATGGTGACCGGCTGGCCATCAATAAATATATCGACATGGGGGTGAATGTGTAGCGCTGTGCCCACGTTTTTGAGCTTGGGAAGACCCATCGCGTCTAGGCGCTCCGATAAGTGCTCGACCTCTGCCGGCCATGGCGCAGCACTATTCTGAATACCTGCGAGCGTCGCAGGTGCAGGGTTTTTTGATGATAGCTGGACGGCCGTCTTGGGGGTGAAAGCATGACTTGATAAAAGGATGATGAAGATCAATACAACAAGTAATCCCCCCCATAACAGCACCTTTTTGTTAGATAAACCCCACATATATATTCTCATAGTACCACGTATTCTAAGGGCTCGCCAATGGCTCGGGCGCCAGAGATCGACTAGCGACCATGGCTCGTAAAAAAGACTTATTAGAATAGCTATAACAGTGTAAAGATAACCGTAAATTTGTATACCGAAGGCTGGTATGTGAAGTAACGGTCAAACTGCCAGTAGTGAGGGTTTAAGTAAACGCACAGCCAATTTGCTATAATGGTTACTATGAATATAGTAAAGAGGGTTATGCTCAGTCTTGGCGTTTTCGGCATATTTATTATTTATAGCTGGGTCATTCGAGAGCGACAGCCAGAAATTAACCCTATGACAGCGACAGCTCAAAATACTTATTTATCTAACGCTAATAGAGGTAGGGTCGGTACGTTGAAGGAGACTACGGCCTCTAAATACAAAAACGGTAACTACACGGGCCAGGCCTACAATGCCTTTTACGGCAATATACAGGTTTCAACGACAGTAGCTGACGGCAAAATAACTGACGTACAGTTCCTGCAGTATCCCGATACGCACGAAACTTCTGTTTATATTAACCAGCAGGCCATGCCCTTTTTACGCCAGGAGGCCGTTAAGGCCCAAAGCTCGAACGTTAACATGATAAGTGGCGCCACTTTCACGAGCCAGGCTTTTAAACAATCTCTCGCAGACACTCTATTGCAAGCTCATGCCTAAACAGACGAAAATTATTATGGGTATGCCGATTACTGTTGAAATTATCGATAAGGTCGCGAGTAGTGTTTTCGTAGACGTATTTGATTATTTTTCAGCCATTGATAAACGCTATAGTACGTATAAGAAATCCAGTGAAATTAGCCAGATAAACGGTGGCTTACCACAGCTCAAATGGAGCACAGAGATGAAGACTGTATTTGACTTGTGCGAGCAAACCAAGCAACAAACAAATGGTTATTTTGATATTTATCACAACGATAGGCTTGACCCATCCGGCTTAGTTAAGGGTTGGTCGATTCAAAACGCTGCCCAGCTACTACTGGAAATCGGGGTTGAAAACTTTTATATTGAGGCTGGTGGTGACATTCAAGCGCATGGCAAAAACGCTAGCGATGAGCCTTGGCGAGTTGGTATACGCAATCCGTTTAACATAAATGAAATCATTAAAACATTAGTGATTTCTGGTGAAGGTGTCGCTACGTCAGGTACCTATATTCGCGGTCAGCATATTTATAATCCGCATAGTCCCAATAGCGACATTAATGAAGTGAAAAGCCTGACCGTCGTCGGACCGAATATCTATGAAGCTGACCGCTTCGCTACTGCTGCCTTTGCCATGGGCAAAAAGGGTATTGGATTCATAGAATCAACAGGTGGGCTAGAGGGCTACATGGTTGATGATGCACAAATAGCCACATACACTAGTGGTTTTAAAAGGTATCAGGCCGATGTTTAATTGTCTTGATAAATTCTTAGATAAGATAACTATCTATAGGTTGGTGCTGTACTACTTAGGTGGGTTATTGGCTGTAGCTATTGTTTTGAGTGCTACGGGTATTATGCAGTACAACCCTCTGGAAATTATTGTTTCGACACTCTTCTTGGCGGTTGTTTGCTGGATTGTTAACAAAGAGTTTAGCTATGTCGTTAACACACCGGCCAATAGTGAATCTTGGCTGATTACCGCGCTAATTTTGGCATTAATTATTACGCCTAGGGTGTCGTTCTTGGGGCTCATGTTTACAATAGCCGCAGCCGGTCTGGCCATGGCTAGTAAGTATGTTTTAACGATAAAGAATACACATATTTTTAACCCAGTCGCGATTGCCGTGGTGCTAACAGCATTAGGGCCACGACAAGTTGCCAGTTGGTGGGTCGGTACGGCTGTATTACTGCCGTTTGTGGTTATTGGGGGCGTTTTACTGGTGCAAAAGATTCGGCGATGGCAAATGGTTGGGACATTTCTTATTACTACTTTTGCTGCTACAGTTATCTACACGCTACTAGATCACGGCAATGTTTTGGATAGCTTGTTGCAGGCAGCTTTAACTTCGCCAGTATTTTTCATCGGCTTTATTATGCTAACCGAGCCGGTAACTTCGCCGTCAACTCGAGGTAAACAAACCTGGTATGCAGTACTGGTTGGTGCGCTCTTACCGCCGCAAGTCCATATCTTTGGCTTATATTCGACTCCAGAGCTGAGCCTGGTTATCGGTAATGTATTTTCGGCTATTGTCAGCCCAAAAGCTCGAGTATTTCCTGTATTGAAAGAGAAATTACGCCTAACAGCAAATACGATAGATTTTGTCTTTTCATTAGATAAAAAATTATCATATCAGGCAGGGCAGTACATGGAATGGACTTTGCCACACAAGGGTGTTGACAGCCGTGGTAACCGGCGCTACTTTACCCTAGCCTCGTCACCAACTGAGTCAGATTTACACCTGGGTGTTAAATTTTACGATGAGGGTAGTAGCTATAAAAAAGCGTTATTGACTGTTAATCAAGGTACCCACATTGTAGCAGCACAAGTTGCTGGTGATTTTACATTACCAAAAAATCCACGTAAAAAGTTAGTATTTATTGCTGGCGGAATCGGTGTCACACCGTTTCGAAGTATGTTAAAGTATTTGCTTGATAAAAATGAAACACGAGATATAGTTTTGCTTTATATGGCAAACAGCTTGGGCGAATTAGCGTATAAAGACGTTTTAGAGGTGGCTCACAAGCAACTCGGAGTCAAAGTCAAATACATAGTGGCTAATCTGGAGAAAGATTCACCGGACGATTCTATGCGCCCGGGACTTATTGATGCAAAAAGCATAAAGCAGCTTATTCCCGATTACCATGAACGCATATTTTACTTATCGGGTAGCCATACCATGGTTACGTCCGTTCAGGCTAATCTTGCTGAGCTTAAAGTCACTAAGCGACGTATAAAAATAGATTATTTCCCCGGTTACCAGTAATACGAGGGTTTACCAAAATATATTTATTACTAACTTCAGTAGCCGTAGCGGTCTTAGACACCTACGTTATCGGTATGCTAGGTAGCTAAGCTGTCAGCAGTAAAGCTCTGCCAAAGTAAGAGATCTATTACCACAACAACTTTGGGCGTTTATCCTCTGGAACATACATTGGGTCGTCAGGCTTGATGCCAAAGGCATCAAGGAACGCTTGGTTGATACCTAACGTAGCGTTAACACGGACCTCGGCTGGTGAATGCGGGTCAGCCAGGCGCGATTGTTTCGCATGTTCTGGGCGTTCTTTAGTTGGCCAGACTTTGGCAAAGCCAGTAAAGAAGCGTTGTTCTGGCGTTAAGCCATCTAAGCTATCGTCGGCATCTGCCCGTGCTTGGCTAGCCTGGTAGGCGTCGTAGGCAATCATAACGCCAGCAACATCGGCGATGTTTTCACCCTGAGTCAGTTCGCCGTTAACAGGCAAGCCATCAGCAGATTGCATGCTGTAGTAATCGACGAAGCTTTGGGCGCGGCCTTCGAAGTTAGTGCGATCTTCTAAGCTCCACCAGTCCCTTAGGTTGCCATCAAGATCGTACTTGCTACCTTGGTCGTCAAAGAAGTGCGATAGTTCATGGCCGATAACCGCACCAATTGCACCATAGTTGTAAGCGTCATCACGTGTTGGGTCATAAAACGGTGGCTGTAAAATAGCAGCCGGGAAGGTCATATCACGTTTGAGGTCAGCGCATGCGTTAACAGTTGTTGGCGCCATACTCCATTCGCTGCGGTCGTAAGGCTTGCCAACTTGGGCTAAAATACGCTTCGATTGAAAACGCGTTAGCCTCATACGGTTTTCGGCGTATTCGTCAGGCCGAACATCAACAGATGAAACGTCAATCCATTTATCCGGGAAGCCCATTTTGAAATCGATACCAGCAAGTTTCTGTAGCGTCAAAGCTTTCGTTTCTGGTGTCATCCAGTCAAGCGCTTCAACCCGGCGAGCAAAGGCACGGCAGACATCTTCAACAATCTGCGTTAGGCGGACTTTGTCGGACTGGTCAAAATATAGTTCACAGTAAAGTGGCCCAGATGCGTTAACAAGATCGGTTGCTCCTAGGGCAGAGATAGCCCTTTCCTCAATTGGTTTTTGTTCGGTTATTCCAGAAAGTTTCGTGCCAAAGAAATCAAACTTCTCATCAATAAATTCTTGGCTTAGCGATGGTGCCATGTATTCAAGTAGCGCTATCTCAAGGTAGTTTTTTAGTGATGACATATCGGTTTCGCGCATAAGCGTACCAAGACGCGTCAGAAACTCTGGTTGGCGCACGACAATTTCGCTAATGTCAGGTATACCCATGCCAGCAAAATATGCGTCCCAGTCAATACCTCTAAACTCAGCTTTAAAATCATCAATCGTGTATTTAGTGTAGTTATTTTCCGATTTACGTACTTCGGCGCGTGGGCGCGAAGCCTTAGCTAACTCATACTCGATATCGTAAACAGATTTGGCAGCGGCGACAGCGTCTTCGTCGTTACGACCGGCGAGTTTAAACATATTAGTTAGGTGCTCACGGTATTGCTCTTGAGTTTTACGCATTGACTCGTCGCCAGATAGGTAATAGTCGCGGTCTGGCAAACGGTATCCGCCTTGGCCAAGGTAAAATACGTTAAAACCAGCGTTTCGCTTGTCCTCGGCAGCGGTCATTCCCATAAATGCATTAGGCCCCATTAGGCTTAGTTCAGCAATACAAGTAGCCAATTCTTTTGGTCCTTGGATAGCGTCGATTTGTGAGCGTAGCGTGTCGATTGGTGCAAGACCCAAGGCATTACGAGTCTCCATATCGGTATATGACTTGTAAAAATCGCCAACAAGTTGCTCGTTACTGCCTTTTTTAGGGTTAAGCACGCGGCTTGCAGCCTCGGCAATACCAGCAAGGCGTTCGCTTGTCTTATGTCTCAGTATATCGAACGCACCCCAGCGTGAGCTACTTGCCGGGATCTCAGTCTCTTTCAGCCATTCGTCGTTAACGTGGCGGAAGAAATTTTCACCTGCAGCTGGGCAGATATCTACTGGGTCATCTGTTTCATGCCCATTTGGCTGTTGTTCACTCATTTAATAAACCCCAATCACTTTAGTTACTGTCTAGTATACAATATCGCGTAAACGCGTACAAGAAATTTACGGGGTAGCGGTAAGCTCTAGCACTTAAAACGGTCGTAGTGTAAACTTAAAACAATGAATGAAGGTAACCCAGAGACAAACACGCAAGAACCTGACGAGTACCGGCCAGAAATTATTGACCACAACGCGCTTCAACAAATTGAAGGCGCTGAGGTAACAGCGCAGGTACCAACAACTCTGGTTCCAGACACCGTACCAGTGGTGCAGACACAGAACCCCGTTGTAGTACCAACGGTACAGCCGATCGCAACCGAGACTCTACAAAAACCACGTCGTGGTCTTAAAATAGCACTTATAACGATAGCGTCTCTACTAATTATTGCAGCACTTGGGCTGGCAGTATTTTACTTTATTATACGTACGCCAGACAGTAAGTACGATGCAGCGGCCAAAGACTTGCAAACCATGAAAACATCTGCCGAGGCGATACGAAACTTGAAAATCAATGGTCCGCAAGCAGCGGACTTTGAAACGTCACCACAATATAGTACTGTGCGACAAAATGCTGCCGCGTATGCTGATGCATTAACAAAACTACAAAATGGTCCAGTGCTAAAGAAAGATATACAGGTCAAACTTGCCTATGCCGATAACAAAGCGCTGATTGAACCATATGGCCAGTCGACCCTAGACATGACCGATACCTTGGTAACCTACCAGAATGTGAACACGACGTGCCTCCAAGATTTGAATAAAGGTATTACATATCAAACTACGCGGCGAACCTTAGATAGTACGTTTTCGAACTGTAAGAAACTAATTAGTGATCACCCAACTGTCCCCATGAAAGCATTTAATGATGGGTATTATGTTAAGTATGTTGCTGTAGTGAAACGAATAATAGATGGGGCGTACGCATATGCCGATTCACTTGACTCCGGTATTCCTAGTGATGAATTACGTGCGACAACTGAGCTTAAATTAGCTATATCGCAATACTCTGTCGTTACCGAGAGTGCGGGTGATATTAGTATTACCAATACAGCTCAGCCAAGCAGTAAAATCGGCGATGTTATTAAGGCTGTACAGCAACGAAAAGACGTGTTTTTCCGACGTTAACAGCCCGCGCTACTGCCAATGAGGGTATAATAGAGCAAAAGGGGATTATATATGAAAGCAACATGGAACAACCAAGTCATCGCTGAAGCAAAGCAAGACGATCTTATCCGTATTGAAGGTAACTGGTATTTTCCACCAGAGTCGATGCATAAAGAGTTCTTTAAACCAAGCGATGAGCACTCAACCTGTTTTTGGAAGGGTGAAGCAAGTTACTACAACCTTGACGTCGACGGCCAAGTTAATGCTGGCGCGGCCTGGTATTACCCTAAACCAATGGACGGTTCCATTGAACGCGTTAAAAAAGACTTCACCAATTACGTTGCCTTTTGGCGCGGCGTAGCAGTAGAAGAATAAACAGTACAGGAGAACACATGAAACCAGTATTTATAGACGTACGAGAGCCCTTTGAATTCTTTTTAGGGCATGTAAAAGGCGCGATCAATATTCCGCCAGCCGATCTAA
>JBDTJP010000056.1:0-4202 GCA_039935755.1 Saccharimonadales bacterium (SeqCode) | reverse complement strand
AGGTCTGTGCTAACACGAAAGTGGATGTATACGGGCTGACGCCTGCCCGGTGCCGGAAGGTTAAGGGGAGAGGTTTACGCTTTGAACTGAAGCCCCGGTGAACGGCGGCGGTAACTATAACCGTCCTAAGGTAGCGAAATTCCTTGTCAGGTAAGTTCTGACCCGCACGAATGGCGTAATGATTTGGGCACTGTCTCAACGAAGAGCTCGGTGAAAGTGCATTGACGGTAAAGATGCCGTCTGTCCGCAGCAGGACGAAAAGACCCCGTGGAGCTTTACTACAGCTTGACATTGGGCATAGGTGCAACATGTGTAGCATAGGTGGGAGACTTTGAAGCCTCGACGCTAGTCGAGGTGGAGTCGCCGGTGAAATACCACCCTTGTTGTTCTTGTGTTCTAACGGGGGCCTCAAACTACAGCCAACGGCTCTTATTTTTAAGAGTGTAATTTGTTGGACGTAGTTTCAGGTCCCTGGACAGTGTCTGGTGGGTAGTTTAACTGGGGCGGTTGCCTCCTAAAGAGTAGCGGAGGCGTTCAAAGGTTGGCTAGATTCGGATGGAAATCGAATCGATAGTGCAAGCGCATAAGCCAGCTTGACTGTGAGGAATACATTCCAATCAGACACGAAAGTGGGAGCTAGTGACCCGTCGTACTACGTACATTTATGTACATGAAAGTGGGATCGACGACGCAAACGGATAAAAGTTACCCCGGGGATAACAGGCTTATAGCGCCCAATAGTTCACATAGACGGCGCTGTTTGGCACCTCGATGTCGGCTCATCTCATCCTGGGGCTGGAGCAGGTCCCAAGGGTCCGGCTGTTCGCCGGTTAAAGAGGTACGCGAGCTGGGTTCAGAACGTCGTGAGACAGTTCGGTTTATATCCGCTGTGGACGCAAGGAAATTTGAGAGAATTTGCCCCTAGTACGAGAGGACCGGGGTGAACGCACCGCTGGTGTATCGATTGTTCTACCAAGAGCATTGTCGAGTAGCTATGTGCGGAACAGATAAGCGCTGAAAGCATATCAAGCGCGAAGCTAACCTCAAGATTAGATTTCCCAATGAGGACACTGAAAGACGATCAGTTTGATAGGCGCAAGGTGGAAGTACGGCAACGTATGGAGCCGAAGCGTACTAATAGTCCCAATGACTTTTTACGACTTATGAGACGAACCCAATTTTTGGATGAGTCTCATAAGTAAGAGAGAGTGCAAATTGACTAGTTATTGGTGCTTACCAAAGCACCACGTTTGCCTTAACAATTCAAAAATTACGTGCAAATATGTCATTTATGATATATTTACTCGTGGACATCAATATGTGAGATGTTAAATTATGTAATAATTCTTTAACGTGAGTTAATTTCTTTGTAAAAAGGAATAGCTAACTAACTCATAACAAACCCTTGGGTTTGTCTCACGACATTGGTGCCCATGGCGCGAGGGAAACACCTGTTACCATGCCGAACACAGTAGTTAAGCCTCGCCGCGGTTACAATACTTGGGGTTCACCCCTGGGAAAATAGCACGGTGCCAAATTTTGAGGAAACCACCCGAAAGGGTGGTTTTTTCTTGTACTAGACACAACTGAAGCAGTAATTTTTATAAACATTGTTGACATAAGCACCATAGCGTGATATCATAAACATAATTCCATAAGAGGAATGAGAGGGTCGCACCATTTGGTGGGACTTTTTTTGTGTCTCTCTTAGGAGTGGTAGAGAATTATTAAATATATGGAGGTCATCAATATGGCTGGAACAAAAGATGGTGGCAAAGCTGCTGCTTCAACAAACAAGAGCAAATACGGTGCTGATTTTTACGCAAAAATCGGTGCTATGGGCGGTAAAAAGGGTAAGACCGGTGGCTTTTACGCTAACCGCGACCTAGCTCGTATCGCTGGTGCTAAGGGCGGCCGTATTAGCCGTCGTAGCAAAAAAACAGCCTAGTTTTAGGACCGGGTATAAAATGGGCTATTCAGATTTATCTGGGTAGCCCATTTACTATATACAGGCTTGATCCGGCTCGTTTAAGTGCTGATCTTTAGCCTGTAGGGTCTGCAGAAGCGCGATTTAGATACGCGCCAATTACCTAGGCAGTTTATGCAGCTATACGTGTCTTGGCTTATCTGTAGGCCGTTAAGCGAGCATGTTGGGCATGTACTGCGGGCGTACAACCATTCCCGGTAGGTATCTAAACAATCTTCCACGTGGTCGGTATCTATTGTTATACCTAAGGTTTTTGCAATTTCATGTGCCTTGGCCCATGCAGCTACTTCGTGAAGCAGTAAACCGAAATCGTTTGGGTATGAGCTGTGCCCGAGTTCTGCGTGCGCTGTTTCGTGTAACAGAGCCCATTTGCCTTCCTGTGAACGCAATTTGCTGAGGTCATAATGCACAGATTTTGTTCGTGGTGACCAATAAAAAGACTGAGCTTTAACAAACTTAATACTACCAAATAGCTTCTTGCACGATACTAGGAATTCATTTGGCGTTAGAGTGTTGCTTGGCATAGGCATAACATCCATAGATAACAGCTTCTTCACTGTTCTTGGCATTTAAGATTGGTGGAATCGTGACCATAGGATTATCATACTTTTTCATTGCGTTCTCGAGCGGTATTTTAAACTTATCTAAATGACTACCGACGCCTCCGCCAATTACAATCGCATCTGGCGTCAATGTCGCTATGATGTCAATCATGCCAATGGCTATATTACGGGCTATAGCATCCCATGTTTTGGTGTCACTGGCTGGAATATCACTTGCTCGTTTACCGAAGTTAGCCACGATAGCCCGACCGGATGCAAACTCTTGCCAGCGCTTAAGCTCGCCTTTGTAGGGTAAAAGGATATGACCAATCTCGGCATCCTCGGTGTCGGGGTCGATACGACCATTAACGACGAAACCGCTACCGATACCAGTACTGACGGTCACATATAGTACTTTATGGTATTTATCTTCAATTGCCAGAGCTTCGGACAATCCAGCTAGGTTTGCGTCATTTTCGACACTGACAGGGCACTTAAACATAGCCTCTACATCCTGCTGTATGGGTATCTTTATCCAGGGTAAGTTGCCAAACACTAGTCCTATGCCGTGTTTGCGGTCGATCTTACCAGGAGCTGCGACCACTGTTTGTATAAAATCCTTTGTAGACAAACTCGCAACAGTTTTGGCCAATTCTATCTTAAAATCTTTATAATCTTTTGGAGTGGGAAACTTAATCTGTTCAACAACTTTGCCGCTATCATCAAATACAGCTACAAGGGTTTTCGTGCCGCCAATATCTACCGCTCCATACATGACTAATAGTCTATCACTACTCGCACGTTAAAGGCCAGCGAGACTCCGTATGTTCACGCTTAAGATGGTTTTGACTTTTAGGGGTGGAACAGATATAATACGACTAAATCTGATCGGATAAAACTCATCTATAACCTAGATAGGTCCAACAACTCAAGGGTTGCCGCAGAAATTAAGGAGGCATGATTTTCATGTCAAAAAACGATATTACAATGGACGAGCTATTAGCGTCCACAGACATTGCTCAACTAAAGGTTGGTGATGTTATAGAGGGGACCATCGATTCAGTTCGTAAACACGAAGTTTGGATCGACCTAGGTGCGAATGGATCTGGCGTAGTAATGCGCCGTGAGATCGGGCACGGTCAACAGCTAGAAGAAGGCCAAAAGGTATTAACCAGTGTAGTTGACCCAGAGATGGACGAAGGCTACGCACTACTGAGTATGCGAAGGGCTGCCAAAGACCGAGGCTGGGAAGATTTACAGTTGTTATTTGATAAACAAGAGATACTTGAGGTTAGCCCATACGACGCAAACCGTGGTGGTTTGCTGGTTGAGCTAGAAGGTATACGGGGCTTTTTGCCGGTTTCACAGCTCGCAGCCGGACACTATCCGCGCGTATCTGGTGCCGACAAGGACGAAATACTGCAGAAATTAAATAAACTTACTACTGAAAAAATCCGAGTTCGTATATTGGATATCAGCCGTAAGGACAACAAGCTTATTTTCTCCGAAAAGGAAGCTGTCAAAGATGACATGCAAGCAAGGTTCTCTGAGCTTAAGGTTGGAGATTCCGTCAAGGGTGTAGTTACTGGGGTTATTGACTTCGGAGCTTTCGTAAATGTTGACGGCATCGAAGGTCTTATACATATTTCAGAAATTTCCTGGGAACGTGTTGA
>JBDTJP010000055.1:0-5484 GCA_039935755.1 Saccharimonadales bacterium (SeqCode) | reverse complement strand
GCCATAAAACCAGTTACAAACACTAGCCAAAACCCAAATAACGCTAGCTGGAGCGATGAAACATCTAGTCCGTTAGGCCAAAATACATACGATAGTACAAATACACTAGCAGTCAAAAGCTCTACTAGCGGGTATTGCCAGCCAATTGGCTTGTGGCAATAACGGCACTTACCCTTTAAACTTGCCCAGCTGAGTACAGGCAACAGATCGTACCATGCCAGCTTGTGGTAGCAATGCGTGCAAATGCTACGGCCTTTTACAATTGATAGATCCTGGCTAGTTAGTTGAGTGTTTTTACCCTTTGACTGCTTTTTAACCGCTTTGGCTTTACTAGCCAACAAATCTTGTTCGTGCAAGCGCCAAACAAGCGCGTTAACAAAGCTCCCCAGGCACAGCCCTAATACAACCAATACTATGTAAATCATTAGCACAATTTTAACATAACCAACAAAAAACCGGCTAATGCTTACGCACTAACCGGTCAATTACGGAGTTATTCTACTTCTAGCCCTCTAAACATTGCTGTTGTGGAGCTGTTCCTGAGTTTTCTGTAGAGTAAATAATAGCAGTAGCACGAGTACTAGATGATTGGTCACATTTCTTGCCAAAAAGGACAAATATATTACCTGGGTCAGGGGCTGTAGCTGGCCAACTAGTTATGGTACTAACAACAGTTGTACCTTGAACTTTTGCATTGGTCGGAGTTCCTGTGGCCGCTTTTATAACAACGGTTCCTGTGCCTGTAGCATTATTGGCTACTATACCATTGTTATTAGAGGCAAACTCACCTACTCCACCTGCAATTGCCGAAGCATCTGTCTTTATGGCGGTATTACGGCCGTTACGTTGCAGGGCTGGTACAGCCAAAAATACAACTAACATGATTAACCCAGCGATTGCCAATACGATTAAGACTTCGATAATGGTGAAGCCTTCAGTTCGTTTTTTGATATTCATTTTCATAATGCAGGTGCCCTTTACACTAATATTGTTACGTTTATGGTTAAATCATACGTTTATGTATGGCAAAAATCAATAGCTGACAGGTTTAGGTGTGGATAAACTAACCACCAAAACCAGATTGGCCTGCCAAGCCGTAAATTGGCATTAGCACCGCAGCTACAATAATAAAGGCAAAAACGCCCAGTACTACCATCAAAACTGGCTCAATAATGGTCGATACTGTCTTTATTTGGTTGTCGACTTCCTTTTCGTAATAGTCGGCTGTTTTGGCCATCATTTGCTCGATTGCGCCAGACTGTTCACCAATACGGAGCATGTCCGGCACAAGTTCTAAAAAGTTAGGATCACCTTGCAGCGAATCGGATAGTGATTTACCACCCTTTACCTTCTGAGTAGCTTTATCTAGTGATTCCTTTATGTACACATTGCCGATGGCATCGCCGGTTATATCAAGCATTTGTATAAGCGGTACACCACTGGCAACCAAGGTTGTGCCTGTGCGGGCAAAGCGGGCCATGTATAACTTCATAAACAGTGGGCCTATTGGCCAAGCCTTCATTTTAAACTTGTCCATAAAGCGTTTGCCCCCGACAGTTTTAAACCAACGGGAACCAAAGAATGTCAATAGACCTAGGATGATGATTACGATATACCATCGCTTTATAATAAAGTGAGAAATGGCAAGTAACGCCCTAGTTAGTATTGGTAGCTGAGCACCAGGCAAACCCTCATACAGTGTCTCTACTTGTGGTAACACCTTAACTACCATGAACCCCATAACCACGAACATAACTACAAGCACCACAAGTGGGTAAACCATGGCGCCGCGGACTTTGCTCATAATTTCAGCGTCCTTTTCTTGCTGTAAGGCAATGCGTTCTAGGGCTTTATCTAGCGTTCCAGAGGTTTCACCGGCTGCAATCAAACTAACGTATATACGGTCAAACTCATCTGGGTGTTGTTCTATTGCCTTAGAAAACGAGCTGCCGCCTTCTATATCAGATATCACCTGTCCAAGTACTGCCTGATACTTTTTACTGGTAGTTTGCTTCGTAACACTGCGCAGGCTCTGAATAAGCGGTAAACCGGCATTAATAAGGGTAGATAATTGCCGTGAGAAGAGAATCTTTTCTTTAGTCTTAACGCGGTGCAAGTACTTGGCGGGGCCAAACTCTGAACCACCGGTCTTAATACTAATCTCTAGCGGGGCCAGGCCTTGGTCGTGTAGCAAACGGCCTGCCGCTGCTTCGTTCTCGGCCTCGACTTCGGCTTTTATTTTTTGGCCAGTAGCTGGATCCCTGGCGACGTATTTGAACGTTAACATATTTAGTTCCTCATTAACCTATCTAGCTCGTCCAAATCTACGGCGTAGTTACGAGCTTCATCGTAAGTAATCGTACCAGCGTGGACTAAACTAACTAGTGTGCGGTCCATAGATTGCATACCAAACTCAGCACCAGTCTGGATTACTGCCTCTAACTGGTGACTTTTACCTTCGCGGATAATGTTGCGTACGGCTGGGTTGGCAATCAGTAACTCTGCTGCAGCCACACGGCCGCCACCGATGGTTGGAACTAAGCGCTGTGAAACAATTGCCATCAAAATGTTGGCAAGCTGTGAGCGGATTTGGGGCTGCTGGTGTGGTGGAAATACGTCAATCATACGATCGATGCTCTGGGCGGCACTGTTTGTGTGCAAGGTTGCAAACACCAAGTGACCTGTTTCGGCGATTGTTATGGCTGCCGAGATTGTCTCTAGGTCGCGCATCTCACCAATCAATACTACGTCTGGGTCTTCTCGCAAACTGCTACGCAGGGCGGCGTTAAACGAGTAAGTGTCGTAGTGGACCTCACGCTGGGCAATAACCGACTTGTTACTCTTGTGGGTAAACTCAATCGGGTCTTCTATGGTCAAAATATGAGCAGCGCGTTCGTTGTTAATCTTGTGTATCAAAGCGGCTAGCGTAGTCGACTTACCCGAGCCAGTTGGCCCTGTCACAAGTACCAAACCACGAGGGTAGTCGGCAAATTTATTAACAATCTGTGGCAAACCGAGCTGTTCAATAGTCTGCATTTCGTTAGGGATAAGACGCAGAGCTGCTGCTAAGTTACCGCGCTCGTGGAAGGCATTAACACGGAATCTACCCAAATCACCAAAGGCAAAGCTAAAGTCGAACTCTTTGTCTTTTAGTAGGATCTGTTTTTGATCTTCATCTAAAATTGCAAAAATAAGCACCTCTATAGTCTCTTCGGTCAGAGCTTCGGCACCCGTAACAGCTACTAGCGAACCGTCAATACGCAGCATAGGCGACAATCCAACCTGCAGGTGCAAGTCAGAAGCCTTCTTTTTGATAACTTCTTCTAGTAAAACTTCTATCTGTGGTTGTGCACTCATAAATTAATTCCTCTTTGGTTAGCAAATAAAAGTTTAGATGCAGCAGAATCAGACCGGCTATTTACATGGTGCGGTTTGTATAAGTATTTGGTTTTCCCTGCGTAGTACATTGTCCTTCTGCCCCCCTATTTTGCTAATTTGCTTATGCGCTGTCGATTGCAGCTACTCGGTTAACCTCGGCGAGTGTAGTCTGCCCGGCTAGTGCCTTGAGATAGCCATCTTCGCGCATAGTAATCATGCCGTTTACTTGCGCCGCTTTTTGAATCTCACTACTGGTCGATTGCTTAAGGATTAGTTCTTGAATCTTTTCATCGATTTCAAAGACTTCATAAAGCCCCATTCTCCCTTTATATCCACCAGGTGTATCAGGGCTATCAATACCCTTGCATAAAGTATAAGCGTTTTGAGTGGCAAGTGGCAAGGACCGATAGCCTAAATCTTTAGCGATCGCTGGCATTTCTTCGGCTGTCTTGGGCAATAAATGGCCCAGGGTCTCATGTATGGCCTCTGTTTCGGTAGTATCTGACTGGTAAACTTCGCGGCCACCCTTATCCTGTCGTATACGGCGAACCAGACGCTGACCTATAACCGTATGGACAGTACTAGCAATTAAGAATGGTTCAATATCCATATCTAGTAAACGCGGTAGAATACCCGCAGCTGAGTTTGTGTGCAAGGTACTAAATACCAAGTGCCCTGTTAGCGCTGCCTGCACTGCCAAAGTAGCAGTTTCTTTGTCGCGAATTTCCCCGACCATCACAACATTTGGATCTTGGCGCAAAATAGACCTAAGCCCCGACGCAAATGTCAGCCCAACATCAGCATTTACTTGAATCTGATTAATGCCAGACATTTTGTACTCAACCGGATCTTCTAGGGTAACTATGTTGATTTCGTCGCTGACAATCTCTTGAAGTAACGCATATAATGACGTTGACTTACCCGAGCCAGTTGGCCCAGATGTTAGTATCATTCCATTTGGCTGGGTTAAACCCTTGCGAATTGTTCGAAGTGCACGGCCATGATAGCCCATATCCTCTAATTTAAGACTAGTGCCAGTCTTGTCTAACAACCTAATAACGATTTGCTCGCCCCAAACCACTGGTGATATTGCGATACGCAAATCAATATCCTTGCCGGCAGCATGCACACTAAATTGGCCATCTTGAGGTATACGGTGTTCATCGATTTTAAGACTGCTAAGAATTTTTACACGCGAGACCAACGGAGCCTCGGTAGCTTTTGGCAACTTCATTATCTCCCGTAAAACACCATCTATACGACATCTAATCCGAAGTTCGTGTTCAAGTGGTTCAATATGGATATCACTGGCACGGTTTTTTGCAGCGTAATCGAGTATCGTAGACAGGGCTTTGCTAATCGGTGAATCTTGAACAATTGTTTTAATGTTCTTGCCCTTGGGGGCCTGTTTAGAATCAGGATCATCAACTAAACCTTCCTCGAGGCCCGAATCATGAATGGCATCAGTAATATTGTCGCCAAGACTAATGTTGTACTGCTTTAGTACTTGCCTAATTCCCTCTTCGCTAGCTGCATAAACTTTAAGTGGGCGCCCAATTTTATTTGATAAAAAATCTACCGTTTGAACGTTATCGGCGTCAAGCATGGCGACAACTAAACGGTGTTGCATCTCGCCAAGTGGCACTGCCATGTACCGCTCAGCGGTGTCTTGTGGCAATAAGGCCAGTATTGCTGGGTCAATCCGCACGTTAGATAAATTAACGTAAGGTAAGCGAGTCACATAGGCCGTTGCCTTAGTAAGTTGCTCGTTGTTTATTACGTTTCCGTGGAGTAAGTAGGCTAATAATGGTGTTTTGGAACTTGTAGCCTCACGTCGGTACTTTTCTAGCTCTGGTGCGGTAAAGACACCTTCTTTGACAAGAGTATCTTCAACCTGTTTTTGGGTTGTAGCCGATAACACGCTCATATAGGTGGCCGCTTCCTATTGCTGACTATTAAATGGCTGGTTATTATTATTATCACCAATTCTAATCAGCTGAGTCGGGTCTCTGGATTCCGCGTTAAAGAAGCGCTTATCAGGTTGTTTGAAGTCCGATGATATCGAAGTTACTGTTTCGACTTTCTCTTTGGTGGTCTTTGGGCTGA
>JBDTJP010000054.1:0-4102 GCA_039935755.1 Saccharimonadales bacterium (SeqCode) | reverse complement strand
TTCACTATCGGTATTTATCTCACAAGCTTCTCCGTTAGAGTGTTCCAGGGCCGCTATCAAGGCCATACCCTCCATCCTGATGTTAGTCGAGTCTTTGTCAAACCCCAATCTAACAGGCTGGCCACTTTGAACAACCGCAAAGCCCCCCGGGCCGGGGTTGGGACTGCAGCTTCCATCTGTGTAATATACGCTCATAAGATAATAATTATATCAGTCATTTGGTTTCTGGTTGTATCTGCTTTCGCCAAAGTCTATTTGCCAAGGATTGTTATATTTTCTTCTGGACTGTCTGCGTCAGGTTCGCTAGCTTGCTCTGTTTCTTTAACCGGTGCATTAGCACTAGGCGTTATACCGAGAGTACTTTTGGCATTATCGGCTGTTTGTCTAGACTTCACCTTAACGTCATCTATCGTGGCCCTCATATCCTTAGTCATATCAGTCATATTTTTCGTTAGACTACCCACAGATGTTTCTATCGCCTTTTTGGTATCGTTAAGCTCTTTACTAATCGCCTTCAAGTCATCAATAAATCCCATACACTAATCATACCAACAATCTGATAGTATGTTAAATTTTATGATGGTGTGTATTACTTAGAATAGCACTAGAATAATTACCCGGTTAGATTGTACTGCTTACTTTTTTAGGCTCTTACTAAGATACTTATTAAAAACTGCGTCTGACAGGTCGCGGGCACTCTTACTTGGATCGACTTCATCAAAATGCTTTCCTTGGTTAGACTTGAAATCCTTTAAAGCATTACTGACCTTTGTGTCTACGTCGTAACCTTGGCTACGGATTGAGCTTTGTTTTGCGTAGTCGCTCGCCGGGGTGGAGCTTAGTTGGTCGACAAGTTGTGCAAGAGTTGATGTAGCGCTTGCCATTTCTTTAGAGAGTGCTGCTATATCCTTGTCAGGAACGTTTGATGCGTCTTCAAATATTTTTTGTGCACTGGCAAGTTGTGTCTTGTAGGCAGCTACTCCGCCCGAACTAGCAGTAATAGTGTCCTCATATGCAATAAACCCTGGATATACTTTATTGTATGAATCTATGTAATTATTGGCGTAGTTTACGTAAGCATCAAACTTCTGCTGATAAATCTTATTCTTTGCTTTTATATCAGAATCACTAAAGGCTTTGAGGCCTTTTAGCTTAGAGTTAGCAGCCTTATATTCCTCGAGCGATTTTTTGGCAGTCTCGTACTTGTTATTTGCCGTTGTGGGTGTATCGTACGACAATCCGTATGACGTACCAGTCAGGTCACTCGTACTCTTACTGACGGCTTTCGTTACATCGCCTATAGCTGTATTGGCTTTCTGGTAATCTTCTTTGCTGATCTTAGACATCGACATAAATACAAACAATGCAGCCGCTATAACAACTATAACCGCGGCAACTATCGCCCCGATTATAATAAAGCGCTTTTTGTTTGCCGTAGGTAATCCCGCTCCACCGGCTGCCCCAGGGTATGCTGGCGCTAGCGGAGAGTTTATTGGCTGCGTAGGTGGAGGTGGTAAAGGCTGGACTAGCGGTGCAGCCGCGATAGCCTGAGGTGGAGGTGGTGGCAATGGAGCTACGGGTACTTCCGGAGCAGCTACTGGTGGTGGTGTCGGCTGGTACTCAGGTATGGATGGCTGTACCGGTGCAGATTCTGGAGCTGCAATAGGTACTGGTTCAAAAGGTTGGGGTCTAGCCTGCTCGACGGTAGGTGGTACTGTCTGCTGCGGGCTAATTACTTGGGGTTGCTGAGGGTCTGTTGGCATTTGCGGCTGGGCGTCTTGAGGATTCATTATTTGCTATTCTCCACTATCTTATTTGGTTTCAGTATATCATAAGATGTTTATGCTTAAGATAGATGTACCCCTAGCTGCTCGTTAAAGTCTTCGAATCGTCCGGGAGCATAAGGTGGGCTACAAAGCTCGGCTACAACTAAACCCTGTGGTCCAGCACACCATTGCATACACTCTCCAAGTCCAATAACATGATCATATACAGGGCGTTGATCACTGTCATCGAAATCATATTGAATCACAGATCTAACTGCCGGACGACCGATCAGCAAGTACCCTGACCCACTAACAAAACGCTCTACTGTCCTTTCGCCGCCCAAAACACGTTGCCTAGGCGTCATAGCACCTGGCTCAATACGGATAATCGCTAGATCTTCTGAGTCGTCACCAACAAAATTATAGACCTCACACTCCACCCCGTCATATGGTTGCTGTATATCGCGCAGCTCAACTGGTCGGGCAAAAAAAGACTCATGAATATTGCGATAAGACATCTTGAACCTCGCTCACATGCGCTTTCTCGTCGATCATATCTGCAATGAGTGTTATACACCCTGGGCTGACCCCTAAAACAAATCTTCCAAATTGATGACATCTATCGCGAGAATCTGACGTAGTCCGATGATTGACTACAGGGTCGGTCTGATAAAATAAAGCTGGCCAAGTATACCAATCTTTTATAGCCCGACTATCCCACTTGCGTCTTATGCCCCCTCTTGGTAGACAGCCTGGTAATCTCACAAGATCATCTATAAGATAAATACCTTGCTCATCTTTATGGCTATTACTGTCAGGGTTAGACCAGTGACGATTAACTGCAACTCCATACGAATCAAGGTTGCTCTTCAAATTATGTAGATAAAAATTAAAACGAATTCCCGTAAACTCTGTGTCGTCCGCCACAGACCAAATTGTATTATTCGCTCTATTGCATTCCTCATCTGTTAGCGTCACCTCTACGCCCATTTTTGACTCACCACAACCAGTAATCATTATGTGTCTCCTTGTTAGGTTATAGCAGTATCTTACTCCGCTATTTTTATAATTTCAAAAAGTTGTCTGGACATTCAGACATCTTTTTGTTATGCTTTACACATGATTGTTGATAACTCTCTCGAAAATAAAGTTGTCCGATATTTAAAACAACTAGGCTTAGAGCGTGAGCAAGCCCTGGTTTACCTCTTTTTACTACAAAACGGTCCTAATACTGTATTAAAGATCAGTAGAGGCCTTAAAACCGGCCGGACCAAGCTATATCCCCTTTTAGATGATTTAGCGGCCAAACAGCTTATTACAATACACGAGCGCCACTATGGCACTAGTTACGAAGCGCAAAAGCCAGATGTTATAGAGTTTTTAGTCAGTGAGCGTGAACGTAAAGCCGAAGCATTGCGCAGCAGCCTGCCTGCGGCACTTAATATCCTAAAAAACATCGAGCAGGTATCCCCAACGCATACAAAAATCATTGAGTACCGAGGTGTGGACGGTCTAAAACAAATGAACTTTAACCTGACTAAGGCTCAAAAGGAATACCGCGTATTTGAGCTTGCCGGGCTCGATAAGCACCTTGGGGACCACTTTGCCGGCAAAATGCGTGAAAGATACGCAGAAAGAGGCCTAACAAGCTACGATATCACTAATCGGCCAAACCGTTCCGAGGAACCTGGGGCAGAACTGCCCAATGCTAAAATACGCTACATTGACCCAAAGATATTCACAATCGAATTTGAAACATACATTTATGACAACTGCGTTGGCCTGCTTAGCTACGAACACGATGACATATTCGGGGTAGAAATATACAGCGAAAAGCTCGCTCGCCAGCAACGCCAGATTTTTGATTTACTGTGGTCACAAGGCACAGCTACCAAATAACTGTTCTAAAAATGCTGCCTATGGCTTCAGCTAAGGGTTCAGTCAGGATATAGCACTTCTACCGGTACACCTAAACCGGCCAGCGCTTCTTTTATTTTCATAACGTCGCTCTGGTTGAATCCATCACCCATTTCCTTTTCAAGTGTTTCTAGTACCACTTCTTGCTGTTCATCCAGATGGCCGCCTGGTCCGTCAGAGTCATAGCTCGCTGGAGGAACCATATCATCCTCATCCCAGATTATCTCACCGTCGTATTTGTCTATCAGCTCATACTGTGTTTGTTTATACACAGTTGGCTCGTCGTCGAAAGTAAACTCTGTAACTTGCCAAGCTTCAATTACGCCCTGTTCTTCTCCAGCGAATTCCTCATCTTCACGATCAATCTTAGCTACAACCATTAAGCTATCTATCAAATCAGAACATGTTGTAGATATAGT
>JBDTJP010000053.1:0-3411 GCA_039935755.1 Saccharimonadales bacterium (SeqCode) | reverse complement strand
CCCGGTAAGCTTCCGAGAGCTTCAATTACTCGTTCTAGTGCAACTGGTAATACCGACATTAATGCCTAAAGGCCCAGTTCGCCTAGTACGCCCATCATTGGCTGCATTTTTTCGGCTGCAATTTTTTGGCTTTGTTGGATTGCTTCCTTTACTGCGTCTTCTAGCCACCGTTCGAGCTGGCTAATGTCATCTAGGTCAACAAACTCAGGATCAATCGTAATCTTCTTAATTTTTTGTTCACCGGTAATCTGGACTACTACAGCGCCGTCGCCTTGCTCGACATCAATAACCATTTTTTGTAGCTCTTTTTGTAGCTTCTTTACTTTTAATAACATCTTAGCTTGGTCAAATTTACTCATTTATCACTCCCTCTTATTTCAGGTACTTATTTTAACAGATTCGCCGAAGTAAATACATGTCGTGTTTCTGGTGCTCTGGCCCAGGCTACAAAATACATACTGGTGTGATAGTAAACTACCAACAGCACCACCGCTGACATTAGGGCAAAGCCAGTCATACGGGCTATTGGATTACGCGGAAAAACCGTCATCCACTGTTGCAACATAAAGGCTAAGCCGCCAGCTATGAGCAAATACACTATGGGCATAAGTGCTGTAACTGTTACGGCGCCACCAAGTATAATCAATACGGCCATCACACTTGCCATACCAACAGTTAATAATGCCCGGTTTTTGTGCTTATAAAAACGTAGTCTGTACGTCCCGAGTCCTAGCATTACCACGCTAAACACATCTAGTAGCGGTATACGCCCGAGCCATCTTACGGGATCGTTCGGACCTTGCCAGAACAAATACCTAGGTATATTTATAGCATTATTTAGCAGTGTGGAAGCAGATGGGATGCTCGTAGGGAGCCCGACTGTTACTAGCAGTATGTTCACAGATTGAAAACTCGCATAAATAATACTAACAAGCGCCACCACAACAGCCAGACCGCCGAGTATCTTGTTGAGTATCTTAGACTTCTTGTAGTGAGCTCGTATTATCTTTCGTTGCCAGATAGCAAAGAATACAATTAGCCATACAAACCCAGGTAGATACAAACTTAGGCCAGCTACTAACAAAAATATCGTAAATGCCCATCGGCTATCCGTGTCGATCAGCCATAAAAATATTGCTAGCAACGGCAGCACTAGCAGAAAGGTAGACTCTGGTGTGGCTAATCGTCCAACGTGAAGTGTCCAGGCGGACGTTAACAGTAGGGCGCTGCCTAGGCCGGCCACACGGTTCGAGTACCAGCGTCTTAGTATAAAGAAACTGGCAATAACGGCGCTGACAGCAAAAACCGTACTGACTGCCCTGTAAGCTGCTATGTTTGATACGTGTAGCTTAAATAGAGCATAAACTGGGACTTTGTGAATCGCAAAACTCGGGTTATTTACAATTCCTTGCCCAGAAACAACACTATGTACGTATTGTTGCTCCGGCGTACTCACGCCATTTGTTGACGAACCGAGCTTGAACCCAAATACAACACCGACAATTGCTAGCAATATAATCGCTACAATTAGCGGCCGCCACATAATTTCTAACCACGCTCGTATTTTTTTCATTGTTGTAAGTAACAGTATAGCATTTTAGTTTTCAAACGGGTTGGAGGCAGAATGTTTAGTATCAAGCGAGCGGAATTTCTGCTTTTCCTTATCGAAGTAAAGCTCTACAGCTCCAGTTGGACCATTACGGTGTTTCTTGATGAATATGTCGGTAACGTTACGTCGTTCAGTTTCTGGGTTGTAATAATCTTCACGGTAAATAAATGCCACGACGTCAGCATCTTGCTCAATTGAACCAGATTCGCGTAAGTCAGACAATTGGGGAATCTGCGGGCTTCGGCTTTCTACTGAACGGCTCAACTGGCTAAGAGCGACCAGTGGTACATTAAGCTCTCTGGCTACTCCCTTGAGCCCACGCGATATTTCACTTATCTCTTGTACGCGGTTGCCATCACCGCCACTGTATTTGCCGCCTCCACTCATAAGCTGAAGGTAGTCAACGACTATTAGGCCTAAATCATGGTTGTGAGCTTCCCTACGCGCTTTGGTACGTAGCTCGCTAACAGTAATGCCCGGGGTATCGTCAATATAAATTTGGGCTTCGCTTAGTGTTCCCATTGCCTGCCCTATTTTTTCAAAATCTGTGTCAGTTAAGTTGCCAGTACGTAGTGCCCAGGCATCAACACCTGATTCCATGGCGAGCATACGGTCGACTAGTTGTTCTTTGCTCATTTCTAGCGAGAACATAAGTACTGGCTGCTGTGATTGAACGGCAACATTATGAGCGAGATTAAGTGCCAAAGCTGTTTTACCCATAGATGGACGTGCAGCAAGAATAAATAAATCAGATTTCTGAAGCCCGGCTAAGATATTATCAAGATCCTTGAATCCAGTCGGTACGCCCCTAATTTTACCTTTGTCTTTGTGGAGTTCATCTAACCTGTCAAAGCTCTCGGTTAAAATGGTCTCTAAACTGGTTATGTCCTGTTTTATATGTCGTTGACTGACATTAAACAAACGAGTTTCTGCTTCTTCTATTAGCTCTTGTAGCTCGTTAGTCTCATTAAAACCCATGCTAGCGATATCTTGAGCTGCTTTAATAAGTCGACGACGTAGGGCCTTCTGGGCCACGATTTCGGCGTACTGTTCGACATGTGATGCTGTAGGCACAAAGTTGGTTAGCTCGGCTAAATAAGACGAGCCGCCTATGATTTCTAGTGTATCGTTGGCTTTTAGCTGGTTCGCCAGGGTTAAAACATCAATCGGGCTATGCTTATCATACAGCTGTATAACAGACTCATAAATGTATCTATGGCGCTCGTCATAAAAGTCATCCGCATCTAATTTATCGGCGATTCTCACCAATGCATCAGCGTCAATTAAAATAGCACCGAGCAAACTAGCTTCGGCGTCGGTGTTTTGGGGTGGTATGTTTACTTTCTTTGGATCCATGATTTGCCTAAATTAAACGATGTTAGCTTAATTGCGCTAGCCTAGCCTCTACTCTAGCACCTCTGCAGCTCCAAAAATATTGCTTATGGCTTGAATATCATCCGGTTCATCGACAGAAATTTCGGGTTTCGGGGTACTAACCTTAGCTTTAGTTGGTTTACTTACAATACACTCAAGGTTGGCGTTAACCCCAGTAATTTCAAAGATTATATCAAGCAGCAGCTGCTTGTTCTTGGTATCGTTCAACCGTTTTTGGTGGAATGGGAAACCAAAAGCCAATGTGATGGTTTGGTTCTCGAAGCTAGCCGATGCCATACGCGCAATGCCGTAAAGCGTGTTATGATCTGACTTGATAGCATCTAGCACATTCTGCCAGTCCTCTTTCGACAAGTCACGTGTACCATTCTTGGGCTGTTTTGGGGTCTCTAGGGCAGTTTTGGCAGGCT
>JBDTJP010000052.1:0-14175 GCA_039935755.1 Saccharimonadales bacterium (SeqCode) | reverse complement strand
CGACTTTCCAGACGTCCGAATACAAATATTAAAGCAGCTTTACTAGACCAAACAGTTATAGCTGGAATCGGCAACATTTATGCTGACGAATCATTGTGGGGCGCTAAAATTCACCCTACCGCGCTTGTTAAGAACTTATCCAAGGCTCAAACAGATTTACTTCTCAAAGAAATACGTTATGTTTTGAATCTTTCTATTGAAAAGGGAGGATCTTCGGATAGAAATTACGTAAACGCCGAAGGCATACGCGGTAGCTACCTGGATTTCGCTAGGGTTTTTAGGCGCGAAGGGCAGCTGTGTCCACGATGTGGCGACACTATTATTAAGACTCGAGTAGCTGGGCGGGGCACACATACTTGCCCAACCTGCCAGCCGATACCGAAATAGCGACACCACAATAATCAATGACAGCAAAAACGGGCTTGTTAACGTATAATCTATTGTAACGTGGTTACAACATTCACAGGGAACAATAGTTTTGCGCTGAAGGCCGACTTGGATCGGTTGGCTGCTCGATTTGTCCACGAATATGGTGACATGGGCCTGCAGCGTTTGGATGGCGACGAGACAGACTATGATCATATTCGCGAAGCTATCGAAAGTATGCCGTTTTTGTCACCTAAAAAGTTAGTTATTTTTTATTCACCGGGTGCAGTTAAGGAATTTATCGAACATCACGAGCGTTTATTGACAGAGCTACCAGATTCTACGGATGTAATCATAGTTGAGCCCAAGCTTGATAAACGGAGTAGTTATTATAAATTTTTGCAGAAAAAAACAGACTATAAACAGTTCGGCGATCTAGACGAACTAGCCATCAGCAAGTGGTTAGTTAGCTTGGCAAGCGAAGCGGGCGGAAGTATGAGTTTGAGTACGGCTAAGCACCTGGTGGGGCGCGTAGGCCTAAACCAACAATTGCTTAAAAACGAGTTTGATAAGCTTTTGGCTTATGATCTAAATATAAGCGACAAATCAGTCGATTTACTAACAGAATTATCTCCACAGAGCACAATCTTCAATTTGATAGATGCTGCAATGTCAGGTAACAAAAAATTGGTCATGAAGCTATATCAAGAACAACGCGCTAATAAGGTTGAGCCCCAACAGATAATCGCTATGCTGGCCTGGCAGATGCATATCCTAGCACTTGTTAAGACTGCAGATGTTCGTAGTGATACAGACATCGCACGTGAAGCCAAAATAAGTCCCTACACAATACGAAAAAGCCGTCAAATAGCCAAAATTATGAGCTTAGCTCGTATAAAGACACTGACTAGTAATCTGTTAGACATAGACATCAAGTCTAAAACTTCCTCTATGGATGTAGATGACGCCGTCCAGCTATATTTGTTATCAATATAGAGTGATATTTGTTGAAGCAGCATTAAAAAAGCCGCCCCAAGGACGACTTTTTAATTTATAAACAACGAACTATTTTTTAGTTGTCTTTTTGGTTACTGGCTTCTTAGCTGGAGCTTTTTTAGCAACGGTCTTTTTGACGGTTGGCTTTTTTGCAGCGGCTTTTTTAGGAGCTACCTTTTTGGTTATAGCTTTCTTGGTAGCAGTTTTAGTTACGCCAGCAGATGCCTTGGCTTTAGCCGCTAGTTGCTTCTTTTTGCGAGCAGCTTTGTTTTTGTGCATAACACCTTTTTTGACTGATTTATCTATTGCACTCTGAGCCTTGCTGTGTGCGCTGGCTGATTTTTTACCACCAGACGTAAGACTGGCCTGGAACGACTTAATAGCCGACTTAAGTGATCGTTTTGTTTTTACGTTACGAGTAGTTGCTTTTTTAGCAACTCGTACGCGCTTTTTTGCTGATTTGATAATGGGCATGATTTTCCTCTTAATAATTGTTTAAAGTTTCACAGCTGAATATACCTAATTTAGCACTATTTTGCAATGTATTTGTGCGCAGGGTACTAATGTATAAGCTCAAGAAGTTTCATGGGTTGATTTATGCTAATGTTTATGGTAGTATCTGAGTAGAGTTAAAAACGGACAAAAAATAAAAATGGATACACAACAAAATCAACTCGTAGAACGCCTTAAAACTGCCAATAACATATTGGTGGCGGTGAATAGTGACCCAACAGTGGACCAACTAGCTGGCGCAATTGGCCTAACTCTTATTTTAAATAAGCTAGGTAAGCACGGAACGGCCGTGTTTAGTGGCAAAACACCTAGTACCATCGAATTTTTACAACCAGAAAAGACCCTAGAAAAAACAACCGATTCATTACAAGATTTTATAATCGCTCTCGATAAAGCAAAGGCTGACAAGCTGCGCTACAAGGTAGACGGTGAGCTAGTTAAAATTTTTATTACGCCTTATCGCACAGCCCTTAAAGATTCTGACCTTGAGTTTACCCAAGGTGACTTTAACGTAGAAGTTGTACTGGCATTAGGTGTAAACGAGCAGAAAGACCTAGACCAGGCCATTATATCCCACGGGCGTATTTTGCATGACGCAACCGTTGTTGGCATAAATGCTCGTAGCCCGTCGACTTTCGGTAGCATAAATTGGGTTAGTGATACTGCCAGTAGCGTGTCGGAAATGATTGCTGAATTAGGTGGTTTGCTTAAGGAAGATATTTTTGATGCCCAGATAGCAACCGCGCTTATGACTGGTATTGTCGCTGAGACAGATCGTTTTGGTAACGAAAAGACAACCGCTGCAACCATGAAACTAATAGCTAAGCTAATGGACGCCGGTGCCAATCAGCAATTAGTTACAACTCAGTTAGAGACACCGCCAGAGCCAGAGCCAGATGAACTGCCTCAGCCTGATACAGACGCTGACGCCTCTGCTAACAGCGATATCGCTGCAATTATTGGTAATAGTGACACCGCAGGCTTAACAGAAGAAACTCCCAAAGAGACACCGAAAGAGCCAGCCAAGCCTAAGGCCCCAAGTGATGGATCACTAGAGATAGATCATAGTGAAAAGCCAGCTTATGAGCCTCCTGCCGAGGATATGACAGATCAAATACACATAAGCGACGCCGGCGAGCTTAAGAAATACGAAGAATTAGCTAAAACAGGCCAATTAGCCGATGAAGCAGCTACTACTACTGCAGCCAGTACCTCGAATAAGCCTCATATAATATTGCAGCCGCCAACTACACCCATAACTGACCCTAGCAGTCACGAAGATGGCGCTGACTCTGCTGAGAATGTTTTAGTTGGCGCACCGCCAGCATCAGATATACCAATACTTGGACGCCACAACGACGATAGTACTGAATCCAAATCCTCAGAAGCAGTCCCAGCAGTGGACACACCAACCGAACAGGTTCCTGAGCCTACACTGCCGTCAATAGTTGATTCGCCTATCGCTAGTCCTGCCACGGCTCCTTCACAGCAGGGGCCATCAAACATAGACGCTGTCCGGGATGCGGTAAATGACGCCACCAAAGATAGCACTGACTCGTTTGTTAAACCAATCGTAGCCCTTAATGCCCAACCAATGGATTTGAACTTAGGACCTACGCCGGCTAATTCAACCGTATCGGCGGCAGATTTTGATAGACCACAGACTCCACTACCAGATGACGGAACAGGTAATACGCAACCTGGTTTGAATTTAGTTGACCCTGGCCCTCCGGCCGATGCTACGGCTACTGCAGTCGGGAATCCAACAGCACCGCCACCAGTGCCTCCGCCAATGATGCCTCCTATGTAGGCGCTGCTTGTACGTGTATGATTTAGGTATGGACGGACTATTATTAGTAGACAAGCCCTCGGGCTGGACATCGTCGGTAACAGAGGCAAACCTACGGTTTTTCTCGTAGCGCCAGACAAAAAATGTGATTATTGTTTGGGCTGCTCTTTTCCCTTTGATCGAGAGGGTGTTTAATGATTGATGGTATTTTATTAGTAGATAAACCTTCAGGTTGGACATCTTTTGATGTCGTTGCAAAGGTTAGAGGTATTTTAAGGGCTGACATGCGAGCTAAAATCGAACTGTCTGAACAATCCAACGGACAAAAAAAAGTTAAAGTGGGGCACACAGGCACGTTAGACCCATTAGCTACCGGCTTGTTAGTATTAGTTTTAGGTAATTACTGCAAGCGAGCTCAAGAATTTAGCAAACTAGATAAAATTTATGAAGTTACGATAAAATTAGGCCAAACTAGTACAACTGGTGACGAAGAGGGCGAAAAGCAGCAAATATGCGAAGATGTACCTACTAAAGAGCAAGTCACAGCTGTTTTGAGCCAGTTTAAGGGTGATATTATGCAAACTCCCCCAGCATACAGCGCCATCAAGATTAACGGCCAGCGAGCCTACAAACTTGCCAGGGAAGGTAAAGATGTGACTATCGAGCCCAGGCCTGTGCATATTAATGACATTACAGACATAACCTACAAGTATCCAGGTATTAAGTTTACGGCCGAGGTATCATCTGGCACGTACATACGATCTTTGGCCACTGATATCGGCAATCAGCTTGAAACCGGCGCGTATATGTCTGACTTGCGGCGTACGCGTGTAGGCACGTTTGATATAGCTCAAGCGATCAGTCTGACGGATATAGACATGCAGATTGTGTCAAATAATGTGTTCATGGTTTGAACAGATGAGTTTTAGCCAGGACATATGCTTAATAAGCCTTGCCTGACAGAGGCGGGTATGTTAGTATACTGGTAATACACATAAAACTCTTTTCATAAATTAGTAAGTAACAGATTGGAAATAGATGATTTCAACCGAGAAGAAGACCAAGATTATAGCAGACCTACAGCGCAGCAAGACTGATGTTGGATCACCAGAGGTTCAAGTTGGTATTTTGACGGAGCGTATTACAGAGCTTACAGAGCACATGAAGCTTAACAAGCACGATTTCATGGCTCGCCGTGGACTATTGCAAGCAGTTGGCAAGCGCAAGCGCCTACTCAAGTATTTAGCCTCTCAGGATGCTCCAGCATACCTGGCCTTAGTGAAGAAGCTCGGCCTTCGTCGCTAGTTCCTTAAGTAATTTTTAGTTTTACAATCTTTGACCGATCAGCTTGGATAATATCCCATAAAAGGCTAAATATAGATCAAAGATTGGCATTTGAAAATTAAATCGTAGGTAATGGAGCGCAGGTTCCTTGCAATTATCAAGGCACTTGGACCTCGTTACCTACTGAAAGTGAGAATATATGGGACAAACCATAAATCCATTCGGTAAAGATATTATAAAAGTAGAGACAGAGCTTTGCGGTCGCACCTTGTCGCTAGAAGTAGGCCGGGTTGGCTTTAGAACATCTGCCAGCGTTATAGTTCGTTATGGCGACACAGTAGTGCTAGGTACAGCCATGGTCGGACGAAAACCAATCAGTGGCATGGACTATTTCCCGCTAAGTATTGACTACGAAGAGAAGTTTTATGCCTCTGGCAAGATTAGTGGCAGCCGATTTATTAAGCGCGAAGGTCGCCCGAGTGACGACGCTATCTTGATCAGCCGCCTAATCGACCGCCCAATTCGCCCACTTTGGCCTAAGGGTTACCGACAAGAAGTCCAAGGTGTAGGCACTGTTATGAGCATGGATCCTGACTTTAGGCCTGATATGGTAGCTATGATTGCCGTTAGCACAGCCCTGATGATGACTGGTGGACCATTCGACGGACCAGTAGCTGGACTACGTGTTGGGCTAGACGAAAATGACAACTTTAAAGCCTTCATGAACTACGAACAGCTTAAAGATAACAAACTAGACCTAGTTGTCGCCGGTACAGACAAGGGCGTTATGATGGTTGAAGCTGGTGCCAGCGAAGTCACCGAAGAGGTTATTGCCGAAGGTATCGATTGGGCCTACAAACAGATTCAGCCAGCAATTGCTTTGCAGCAAGAACTAATCGCTAAACTGCAGCCTGCTAAATTAGAATACGAGCTTGTTTTACCAAACGAAGATATCCAGGGCCAAGTTGACTCTTGGATGGAGAATAAGATTGGCGAAGATTTACGTAAACCATACCCGGAGCGCAACGAGCTAATATCGGTTTTGAAAGACGAATTTAATGCTGAGTTCGAAACTAAGCTTGGTGAAGATTACGCCGCCTTACGTGGTGAATATAACGAAGCTTTCACTATGGCACTGCACAAGGATGTTAGAAAAGGCATCGTAGAGCACAATCTCCGCCCAGATGGCCGTCAGCTGACCGAAATTCGTCCATTATCGAGTGAGATTAATATACTACCAAGGGCTCATGGTTCTAGTATATTTACGCGTGGAGTTACACAGTCTCTTAACATCGTTACTTTGGCCCCAATGAGCTACGCTCAAGTTGTAGACACAATGGAGCAAACCGATGGTTTGCGCCGTTACATGCACCACTACAATGCGCCAGGCTATACAGTAGGTGAAGTTCGCAGACTTGGTTCACCAGGGCGCCGCGAAATTGGTCACGGTTACTTAGCAGAACGAGCTCTAACAGCCGTTTTACCTGACGTTGAATCATTTCCTTATGCAATCCGCAGCGTGTCAGAAATTATGAGCCAAAATGGATCAACTAGCATGGCTGCAACTTGTAGTAGCTGTTTAGCACTACTTGATGCCGGTGTCCCACTCAAGGCTTTGGTTAGTGGAATTGCCATGGGGCTTATGATGGATGGTGACAAGCCATACGTGTTGAGCGATATTGCTGATGCAGAAGATTTTGCCGGCGACATGGACTTTAAAGTTACTGGTACCGCCAAGGGTGTTACAGCCTTGCAAATGGATATGAAAGTACATGGCTTACCAGTCGATATTCTTAAATTAGCACTTACTCAAGGTAAAAAGGGCCGTAATGACATCCTCGAGCACATGCTCACTACGATTACTAAGCCTGGTGAGATGAGTAAGTACGCACCGCGCGTCGAAAGCATCAAGATTAACCCTGATAAGATTCGTGAAGTTATCGGCAAGGGCGGCGAGACTATCAATAAGATTATCGCTGAAACTGGCGCTCAGATTGATATTAACGATGACGGTACTATATTTATTGCCAGCCCAGACAAAGCATCGATTGACGGCGCTATTAGCTACATCCAGTCTATAACTGCTGAGCCAGAGATTGGCAAGATATACGAAAACGCGCCTGTTATGAGCGTACTAGATTTTGGTGCCTTTGTGCAGATTATGCCGGGCCGCGACGGCTTAGTCCACGTATCTGAAATGAGCGAAGAGCGTATAAATAGTCCTAGTGACGTAGTCAAAGTAGGCGACTTAGTTACAGTTAAGTTGGTTGCTATTGATGATAGAGGCAGGCTCAACTTGAGCATGCGTCAGGCTACATCACCTAAAAACGATAAATAACATGAACAGGCTACACACACCAGATCAATTTAAAACCAAAAAACCCTTATTCGGTATGGCGTTTATTGGTCTGGCCCTGGCCTATTTGTTGGTAGCAAGAGCACTTGATACTGGTAGCTGGTGGCAATATTTTGGCACTTTGCTGCTGGTCATACTCAGCGTCCGCCTGATACAAAAAGGTATTAAAAGTAAGAAAAAGAATGATAAATAAACAAACTGAACTTGATGAAATAATGATAGAAATCTTAGCCGACAATGTTTGCCCAGACTTAGCTGACGGCGCTACGCAGATCGTCTTTGGCGCTGGAAATGTTGACGCAGACGTAGTTTTTGTCGGCGAAGCGCCGGGTAAAAACGAGGATATACAAGGGGTACCATTCGTAGGTGCATCAGGAAAATTTCTTGACGAAATGTTAGATTCAATCGGGCTTGATAGACAAGATGTCTATATAACAAATATTGTAAAATATAGACCACCGAATAACCGTGATCCATTACCTAAGGAAAAGTCCACATTTTTATCATATTTGATCCGTCAACTTGAGGTTATCAACCCGAAATTAATTGTCACTCTAGGCAGACACAGCATGGATGTGCTGCTGCCTGGGCTGAAAATTAGTGAAGTTCATGGTCAACCAAAATGGGTAAAACGCTCAATGATCAGTAGTGGCAAGGACCTACGCATAGCCGACGAAGCCCCTAGCCGGGCCAGCCTTGGTTTATTGTGGGCAATTTTACCTCTGTATCACCCAGCTGCTGCGCTATACAACGGAAGTCTTCGTCAGATCTTGGCTCTGGACTTTGCAGCTATCCCTAAGATTCTGGATAATATATACTCAGATCTAAATTTAACTAATGCAAATAAAATAATTACGTAAACTAAGGAAATATATGGAAAATAAACCTAATAGAACTAATCAAAAACCTAATTCTGGGCCAGCGCCTAGAAACAACAACCGGCCTGATAACAAACCGGGCACTCAAAAGCCTCAAACTGGTGGTGGGTTGCGAGTATCTCGTGGGGCTGCGATTCGTGCCCAAAAACGAGCTCAAGATGATGCCAACCGAACAATGAGTCAATATATAGAAACCTCACCACAAAATGCCGAACATTCTCGGGCTAACTTTATAGACGAGAGTCCTCGTCTTAAGGTCATTGGGCTCGGTGGTATGGATGGTGGCGGATCTAAGAACATGATACTAGTCGAATACATGAATGACGCCGTTATTATGGACTGTGGTAACGATTTGGGTGTTGATTTGCCCGGTATTAACTACGGTATCTGCGACACAAGCTATCTCGAGAATATTCGTCACAAGCTTCGTGGCTACATTATTACTCACGGTCACCTTGATCACATAGGCGGCTTACCACACATCGTACCAAAGTTCCCAGCTCCAATTTATGGTTCTAATTTTACAATCGGACGTGTAGAGGAAATATTCAACAACTTTGGGCTGCCTATGCCAGAAGGTTTTGAGCTGCGCACAGTGACAATGAACGAAAACACTCACGAGCGACTAAAAGTTGGTCCTTTCTTCGTAGAGCTTGTCCGTATAACGCACTCTATACCCGGCAGTACATGTATTGTGCTCGATACGCCAGTTGGGCGATTGATAAACACTGGTGATTTCCGCCTGGACCCAAACCCACTTGACCACGAACGTAGCGACACAGAACGTCTTAATCAGCTGGGCGACGAGGGTGTCTTGGCCTTACTAAGCGAGAGCACCACAGTTGAGCGTATGGGCCGGACTCCGTCTGAGTCTACAATCGAGAAGAGTTTTAACGACATTATCGCTCAAGCACCAGGCCGGATATTCGTAGGACTGTTTTCTACCAATATGAACCGGGTTCAGATGATTGTTAATGCAGCAGTCCAGCAAGGCCGAAAGGTGGCTATGGATGGCCGCAGCATGGTTAGTACGCTAGAAATGGCTGTACGCCATGGCTTTGTACGTGTACCAAAAGGTACATTTGTGCCAATCGCAGCAACCGGAGGCATGAAGGACCAAGATTTAGTAGTGGTATGTACTGGCTCGCAGGGCGAACCTAACTCAGCATTAATGAAAATGTCTAGTGGCGACCACCGTCACATTAAGCTTAAAGAGCAAGACACGGTTATTTTAAGTTCTACACCGATCCCGGAATCAGGCAACGATGAATTAATCGGTAGCATGGTAGACGACTTAACTCGTAAAAATGTCCATGTGTTTGAACATCGTAACCACGAGCTCGACGGCGTAGGCCCATTGCACGTGTCTGGCCACGCCAGTCGTGATGAATACGTCGACATGATTAATATGACCAGGCCGAAGTTCTTCATACCTATTTACGGAGCTTTCCGAGTCAAACAGCGCCACGCAGAACTGGCCATTGAGCAAGGTATTCCTCGTAAGAACACAATCAACGCCGAAAACGGTGACGTGATTGCTATGACTGACGAAAAGATAGAGATTATAGGTAAAGTTAACTCTGGAACAGTCCTAGTTGATCAGTCAGGCGCCCAAGTTAGCAGCGTGGTAATAAAAGACCGTCTAATGCTATCCGAAGAAGGTTTGGTAGCAATTGTGCTAACTATCGATAAGCGAACAGGCAGTTTAGCGACTAGCCCAGACATTATAAGCCGTGGGTTTATATACATGCGCGATAACGAAGAGCTTATGAACACCTTCCGTGTAGAGCTTAAAAGGGCAGTACAACAGAGGTTTAAGAGGGTTGATTTAGATAGATTCAAGGCTGAACTACGTGATCACATTATGCACTTTTTATTTGAGCACACTGGCGGTAGCCCGATAGTTATACCAGTCGTGAACATAATCGGTGGCGGCAACGGTGGCAAACATAGCGCACCTAGTAATGGTCAACGACAGTCTAATAATCGTTCTGACAATAATAAGACCGATAGTCGCGGACCTGACCAGCCTGCACGACAAGACACACACGAATCACAGACTAAGCCAGAACCAACACCTGAACAACTAGCCGCAGATCAGCAAAAAAGGTTCGAAGAAATGCGAGCTCGCTTGCTTGGCCAAGACGCCCGCACCGATTAAGCTCCAATTAAGTTAAATCTTATTGACTAAATATATATTAGCTTGTATAGTTTGGCTCAATTATCCTGACACAATCATAAGAAACAGGATATGCGAGGAATGATATGGGCGAAGCAATAAGCGGTTATACAAATCCTGATTTCGATACTATGCTGGAGCAACTACGAGTAGGACGTTCACTCAGAGAGGTAGCGTCTACTCACGAAGTTGAGTATGACTCCGACCGCGCATGGGAGAAGTGGGGAGCACTTAGACCTGCAGTAGAGATATCAAAGCTCACTATTATGGCACCAACTGCTACCGAGTTAGTAATGCACGCGTCTGTCGAAAATCCTAGCATCTAGCAATAATATGCTACTCCCGAGCCTGTTTTAGCTCAAGTTTTAGGTTGACAAATGTAGTAATTTTTGCTATAATCTTAAATGTGATTAAAAAAGAAAAAGCACCCTATAATTCGTATGACCCCTACAAAGATCCCGAGCTGCTGGCGCGTGCTGGTGGCGATACGGATCACCTGAAGCTCCTAGCGGAGCGTAAGAAGGCTGCATTTGCGTTTAATAGAGTGGAGCCAACAGATAACGAGGGTATGCGTGCGGCGGATAACGTATTTTCAGCTATAAACGAAGCAGTCAAGGCCTACGAACGGGAGCATGAGATCCAACTACCCGGGCCTGTCGTCCCTGGTGTACCTGAATAAAACAATATATAATAGTGAGCATATATGGCTAAAAAGAAAAAACAAACTAGAAAAAGAACACCAGAACCCGAATACAAGGAGCGATCAGCCTTTTGGCCGCTTGCCGGGGCCATTCTCATGCTACTTTTAGCAGTTTTTGTATTACTTGGCGGTTTCGGTACTGGCGGTCCGTTACCCAAGAACCTATTTAAGGCTGCATACTGGGCACTAGGCTGGGCAGGATTCTTAGTACCACTAGCTTTAGTATTCTTTGGCTATCTTAAGTTTACAGCCGAAGATCGACAAATACCACTAGCCAAGTTTGTCAGTATGTTGGCTTTTATAACGGCGTCAGCTAGTTGGCTACACGTGGCTTTTGCTAGTAGCGCATTAAGCGGAGAAGTAAGCGGTGGCCATGGCGGAGAAGTCGGCAAATTATTCGGCGGCATTGCCCTAGATGCTTTAGAAAAGATCCCAGCGTCGGTAATGTTCTTTGTATTCATGATACTACTGTTATTTTTAACTTTCGGTATTTCCCTTGACCTATTGATCAAACCATTTAAACGTAAGTCTAAAAATGAAGATACTGACCTGGCTGATCTTAAAGCTAAAGCAGCCAATAGCAACTTTAAGCTTAACGAGGGTGTGCCTGTCGTTCACCATAATGATAAAGACAACGATAAACCACAGCCACGACTGGCGAGCCTCAAGAACTCTGCTAAAAAGCTGGCTCCTACCGAAGATCACGCAGCCTTAACAGCCGCTAGCGACTTAGGCTGGAAGTTCCCGTCAGTCGATTTATTGAATCAAAAGCAAGACAAAGCTGACGCTGGTGATGTTAACGCCAATGCCGAAATAATTCACGACTCTTTAGCTAATTTCAATATCGAAGTTGCAATGGAGGGTGCTAATGTTGGCCCAACCGTGACCCAGTACACACTTAAGCCGCCAACAGGGGTAAAGCTAACTAAACTGACAGCTCTCGAAAACAATTTAGCGCTTGATTTGGCAGCTAAAACAATTCGAATAGAGGCACCGATCCCAGGTACTAGATTGGTTGGCATAGAAGTACCTAATATCAAGGCAGCGACTGTACGGATAAGTTCTTTATTACAGGCCGATGAGTTTACTAAATCAAGCGCTCCACTTGAGTTTGTTATCGGCAAAGATATATCTGGTAAACCAATAGTCGCCAACTTGGCCAAAATGCCACACCTTTTGGTAGCCGGTCAAACTGGCTCAGGTAAGTCAGTTATGATAAATACATTCCTAACTAGTCTTTTGTATCGTAACTCACCATCTGACCTAAAGCTTATATTGGTTGACCCAAAGCAGGTCGAAATGGCTCCATACAAGGACTTACCGCACCTGCTAACGCCAGTTATAAATGAGCCCGAGAAATGTATTAGCGCTCTTAAGTGGGCGGTGGCAGAAATGGAGCGCCGACTGCGCACTATGGCCGAAGTTGGCAAGCGTAACATTGCCGAGTACAACAATCTTAAGCAAGAAGAAGGTATGCCATACATCGTAATTGTGATCGATGAACTCGCCGATCTTATGATGATGGCTGCACGTGACGTCGAGGCGTTAATAGTACGTTTAGCACAAAAGGCCAGAGCTGCTGGCATACACTTGGTCCTGGCGACGCAGAGCCCTCGTGTGACAGTTATTACTGGGCTAATTAAGGCCAACGTACCAGCAAGAATTGCCTTTACGGTGTCGCAGGAAGTAGAATCTCGTATTATTTTAGACCAAAGTGGTGCCGAAAAATTACTAGGGCGTGGTGACATGCTGTTTTCTACCAGTAGTATGCCTAAGCCTATCCGTATCCAGGCAGCACTCATAGAGGACGACGAGACACGTAAAGTGAATGACTTTATACGTATGCAGCGACCACCTCAATATAACGACGAGGTAGTTAGCCAGCCGGTTCACCTTAACGGACGAGGTGGTGTGGTCGCCGAGATTGGTGGTAATGACCTAGACGATCCAATGTACCGAGAGGCTGTACGGGCTGTAATAGACGGCAATAAAGCTAGTACTAGCTTGTTGCAACGTCGGCTTAGGATTGGCTATGGTAAAGCAGCTAGGTTTATGGAGACTATGGAAGAGCAAGGGGTTATTAGCCCTGCTGACGGTAACCGTCCTAGAGAAGTTTTAGTTAGTAGTATCGACGATGTATTTGGCGGTGGTGCGACTAGTGATGACGAAGTCTACGACGAAAACTTCCCAGACGCATAAATAGAAGTAGACGACTATTGCTAAACAGGGGTAGATAGGGTATACTAGTCAGGTTATTAACTCAGCTCATGGTGTAAAACGCATGGGCTTTAACCAAAGGAGGAAACTCATATGGCGCAATATGAAATTGCGGTATTGTATCACCCAGACCTCGAGGTCGATTTGACCAAGGCCGAGGAAAAGGTGACAAAAATTATCACAAACAACGGTGGTAAAGTTATCTCAACCGATAACTGGGGTAAGCGAAAGCTAGCTTACGCAATTAAAAAACAGGAATACGCTATGTACGTATTCTACACAGTAGAAATGCCCGGCGAAGGCGTTAAAAAAGTAGAGGGAACACTTAATATAACTAACGAAGTAATCCGCTATCTTATTAGCAAGCCTGACCTTAAAGCGATAGCCAAGGCTAAAGCTGATAAAGAAGATAAAGCCAAGAAACAGGCAGCCCGCGGTGACCGTGCTCACGATGATGACTCGAACGACGATGATGAGGATGAGAAATAGTCCATTGGCGAGCTTGACTACAAAATCAAACTAAGCATAATAGTGGATACAACAAACTAATCGAAGACATAGTTCTTCTAAGGAGATTAAAAATGGCTAGATCATTTAATCAAGTAATACTAATGGGTAACTTAACTCGCGACCCAGACCTCAGGCAAACTCCAAACGGTCAAAATGTGTGTAGCTTTAGCCTAGCGCTAAACCGTAGTTACAAGGGTGGTGATGGCGACTGGAAGGAAGCGACAGATTTCATCGATATCGTTGCTTGGGGGCCACTAGGCGAGCGCGTAGCTCAGTATCTTAGTAAGGGCCGTCCTTGTCTAGTAAACGGACGATTACAGTCCAGAAGCTGGGAACAAGACGGGCAGAAGCGAAACAAGGTAGAGGTTGTTGCACAAGATGTAACAT